>DAOTUR010000126.1:0-3062 GCA_034436915.1 Anaerolineae bacterium | reverse complement strand
GTATCATGCCAAGCTGTTCGAGCAGGAAAAAGCCCGCCTCGATCAGGAGATGGATTATATCCGTCGCAACATCGCCCGCCCGTCTACCAATGATATCGCAGTAGGCAAGCTGCGCCGCCTGAGCCGCGATATCGCTGGCATTCAGGAATTGGGCATGGTGGCCTACGCCCAACGCAAAAATTGGAGCGAACTGGGCATCGGCAACGCCGGCCATCTCAAGGTGGCTGAGGCGGAGAAGGCGCTGAAAGCCATGAAGCCGCCGACAGTGCGTCAGCCGCGCCTGAACCTCACCATGCGTGCGCCAACCACATCCGGTACGGAAGTGCTGCGGACGGAAAATCTGACCATCGGTTATCAGGACAAGCCGCTGTTCAGAGCCGAAAATATCGTCATGCTATCGGGCGAATGCACAGCCCTCATCGGCGGCAACGGGGCGGGCAAAACCACCTTCCTGCGGACGCTGCGCGAGGAAATTCCGCCGCTGACAGGTACAATGAAGCATGGTCACAAGGTGCAGATCGGCTACTTTGCCCAGGCTCATCATACACTGGTGGCCGAAAACACCGTCCTTGAAGAACTCATGCGCCACAAACCTATGTCAGTCGGTGACGCTCGGCAGACTCTGGCCCGCTACATGTTCCGCGATGAAGATGTATTCAAGCCCATCAGCGCCCTGAGCGGCGGCGAAAAAGCCAAGCTTGCGCTGGGCATTCTGGCGCTTGAAGGGGCCAACCTGCTCGTGCTGGATGAGCCGACGAATCACCTGGATATCCCGGCGCAAGAGGCCCTACAAGAGGTGCTGGAGACATTTGAAGGCACAATCCTGATGGTGACGCATGATCGCTATCTGGTGGATCGTCTGGCGACCCAGATCTGGGCCGTTGAAGATGGACAGATGCGCGTCTTTCACGGCACATACCGCGAGTATCTGGCTGCTGAAAAAGTGTAATGCGGCTTGACCCCTCACCCCAACCCCTCTCCCACTTCGCGGTAGAGGGTTGGGGTGAGGGTAAAGAGCAAAACAAACTCTAAAGACGATCCAAAACTCAGGTTCCATAAGATCACGTTGAGACCGATGTCCTATTCTGAGGGCCAACATCCATCCAGGGCGCAAGATAGCCACGCAGCAGCACCTTCATCTCGCCAATCAAGCGCTGGACGTGCTCAACATTCGGGTCAACCGTCAGCGGCACAAACGCCTTGTAGATCTTCATCACGACTTCTGCCAGCAGTTCGCAGCGCTCCCGCGTGAGAGATGGAGAGCGGGCGGCAATCAATGTGACGAACAATTCAAGCACACCCTCATGCAGCTCCTGGCCCATTGTCGATAACTGAGGCGAAATATCCGCACCAAAAAAAACAACGTGAAAGCCGGGCCGCTGCTGTGTAAATGTGAGCAGCACATCGATGATGTAATCGACCAGTTCCGCAAAGGGGAGAGCAACAATCTCCGGGGCATTGGCACTGCGCCAGAGATCATAAAATTCCTCTTTATAACGATGGGCCAGTGCCGCCGCGATGGCCTCTTTATTCGGGAAAAATTGATACAGCGACCCCGGTGAAATGCCCGCCCGTGCCGCAATTGCATTCGTCGTCGCTTCGCTATATCCCACCTCAGCAAAAACCAGACTCGCAGCATCGAGAATTTCCGTCAGACGCTGCAAGCCGCGCTGCTGCCGCCGTGCTCCGCGACGACTTTCGTTTTCAGTCATGAATCCCTCTTGAAATACGAGCGAATTATCGTAAAATTTGCTAAGATATACGAGCGAATTATCGTAAACATCAGTCTATCAGAAACAGCAGTACAGTACGACAGGCTTTTTGCCTACTGATTTTGGCTTCAATTGGATATGCGTTTTAGGGAGAAGACACGATGACTCAGCAATGGACAGCAGATGCAGTTCCTGATCTGACAGGGAAAATCGCTATTGTGACAGGCGCAAATAGCGGCCTCGGCTATGAAACCGCCCTCGTTCTGGCCGCGAAAGGCGCTCATGTGATTGTCGCCAGCCGCGATGCGAAGAAGGGGCAGGAAGCGATCAGCCAGCTTCAGGCGAACAAGCCGCGTGGGACGCTGACATTCATGGCGCTTGATCTGGCAAACCTCGCCTCAGTAAAACAGTTCGCAGCGCAGTTCCAGCAGCAGTTCACAGCGCTTGATCGGCTGATCAACAATGCGGGCGTCATGCACCTGCCCTATCGTGAGACAGCGGATGGCTTCGAGATGCAGTTTGGCACAAATCACCTGGGCCACTTTGCGCTGACCGGGCTGCTGCTGCCCACAATTATGAAGACGCCCAAAGCGCGTGTCGTGACCGTGAGCAGTGGGCTGCATCGTTCGGGCCACATCAACTTTGCAGACCTGCATGGCAAGACCAAATATAATGAGTATGCAGCCTACAGCCAGAGCAAACTCGCCAATCTACTATTTGCCTTTGAATTGCAGCGTAAGCTCAGCGCTCACCAGATTGACGCGATCAGCGTGGCGGCGCATCCGGGTTTTTCTGCAACCAACCTGCAATTTGGCAATTCGCGCATGACAGGCTCGGTTGTGCGTGGGGCGATGATGTCGGTTGCCAACACCCTGCTGGCGCAAAGTGCCGCAATGGGGGCCTTGCCCACGCTATATGCGGCCACATCGCCTGAGATGCAGGGCGGCCAGTACATCGGCCCGAATGGGATGATGGAAATGCGCGGCTATCCGGTTGTCGTATCCTCCAATGAGGAATCACAGGATGTGACTGTTGCCCAGAAACTGTGGAGCGTGTCAGAACAGCTCACAGGCATCAGTTATGATTTTGCAGCGACCAAGAGTCCGGTCATGCAGGCCCGCTAAATCATCCAAGATGGCAGCGTAAACTATCGTGAGCCAATCTGGGCCTGATCAGGGATCATGCTATCCCGTTTTGTGATAGGCGTAAGGGCTTGGCGTGCCAAGCCCCCTATACAGCAATTTAAGCAAATCTCCATTCGCCCGCCTCGTTTTCGCCCTGTCGTCAGGGGTTGAAAACCCCTGCCTTGCCTTTTGCGGGACTGAAAGTCCCGCTGAAACAGTCTGTTTG
>DAOTUR010000125.1:0-3083 GCA_034436915.1 Anaerolineae bacterium | reverse complement strand
AAGATAGTTTGAGCGGGACTTTCAGTCCCGCAAAAGGTAAGGCAGGGGTTTTCAACCCCTGATGACAGGACAAAAACGAGGCGGATGACAGGTGATTTGCTTAAGTTGGTGCATATGGGACAAGGCCCGCCTTGTCCGAACAACAAATGTCCGCCGACACATCAACAGCCCCCGTTAGCGACCATCAAAGACGATTTCGGCCTCCCAGTCATTGCGGGTCTGCTGATGAAGCTGCCAGTACACCTCAGCGATCTTATCCGGGTCAAAGGCTGAACCGGGCTTGACGAACCCCGCCACTGTGACTGTCGCGGCATGAATACCCTGCGGCTCAAGTTCTGCTGCGAGGCTCAACACCCAATTGCGCAGGGCGGCCTTGCCCGCTGCGAGGCCCGCATATTTGGGATACGGCTTGAGCGCGAGACCGCCCCCCGTGAACAAGACGCTGCTGCCTGCGGCCATATGCGGGACGACGCTCTGTGTCGCCACAATCGCCCCGCCAAGATTGCCACGCATGGCCGCCATGACATCCTCGGCCTTCTGCGTCATGGGCGTTCCCTCAACCGGCTGCATGACGTTATAGACCAGCACAGTCGCCTCACCCATGCGCTGCCGAATCTGGATGATGGTCTTTTTGAGACCTTCAAAATCGGTGCTGTCGGCCACAAATCCCTGAGCGCTGATGCCGTCCATCTCAAGATCGGCCACATACTGCTCCAATGCCTCGGTGCGGCGTGCCACCAGTGCCACGCCCCAGGCTTCCCGTCCAAACCGCCGTGCCACCGCGAGGCTGATGCCTGGGCCTGCCCCGACGATAATTACCAATGGCTGAGTCATCGTATGCCTCTCACAGTGTCCATAAAAGCGTGAGGGTACGGTCAGGCGTATCGATACACCCTAGCCGTACCCCCACAATCGTTTTGATTTGATTGTGTTTTATTCTATCCTAAATTTTCATCCAGGATGCGTCCCAATTCGCGCCGCACCAGGCCGGGGCGCTCATCGCGCAGCAGCGGCAGACGTGCCCGCGTGCGATGGAGCTGATTCATGTCGATGGTTTGCACAACGAGCGCCTCCTCAAGGTAGGCCCCGCGTGCGACAAACTCGCCCTCTGGATCGACGATGCTTGATCCCCCCCAGAACACCTTGCCATCTTCGTAGCCCACGCGGTTGCAGTGGACAATATAGCTGGTGAACATGCTGCCATAGGCTTGATTGACGAGTTCGACCCAGCGCGATGAGCCGAGACGCTCCTGATTGTCCAGGCCGCGCCCAGGGCTGGAACTGGTGAGAAGCAGCAGATCCGCTCCATCCATCCACAGCAGATAGGCCGGGGACACATGCCAGAAATCCTCGCAGATCAACATGCCCATGCGCCCGAAGCGCGTGTTGAAGGCTCGCACGCTGTTGCCCTGGGCAAAATAGCGCGATTCATCGAACATGGCGTAGGTGGGCAGATACAGCTTGTGATGGATATGGACGACCTCGCCGCCTGAGAGATAGGCATCGGCGATATAAAAGCGCTGGCGATGATCCTCATGGGCGAAGCCGACGACGATATCCAGGGCATGGCTGGCATCAAGAAGCTGCTTGAAGTGCGGGTCATCGGCGCTGGCCCGCATTGCGACTTCCGGCACGAGATCCTGCACCTGATAGCCTGTCATCGAGAGTTCGGGGAAGACCAGCAGATCGACGTTTTGAGCCTGGGCGCGGGCCACCCACTCCAGATGAGCCGCCACGTTATGCGGCACATCGCCCAACTTGGGATACATCTGTGCCAAACCGATTGTGACCTGCATTCTACGATCCTCTCAGCGTATCATGGCATGATCTTAGCGAACTTTAGGTGTGATGCAACACAGACAACTCAAGACCAATTCTCAAAAAATTTTAATGTGCTATAAGCTCTGAGTACCAGCTTATATGTTGTTACATTGACTATACGATCCCTGACATAACGGCTGTTCTAAGAAAAAGAACTACCTCATCAATTTTCGCTAGGTGTAAAGAACAGCAGGGTGCTCCATCGTATTTCAATTTAAGATGGGATTATCGTAGGGGCGACTCATGAGTCGCCCCTACAAAAACGCTGTGAACCATTGTGAGCCTACCCTGTGATATAAAAGTAATCATTCACCTCTTCATGCGAATTTTAGGTTCGTAGGGGCAGGGTGCATCCGGCCCAAGCCAAATCCCCTACAAATCAATCAGGGCGCGATACATCGCGCCCCTACAAAAACGCTGTGAACCATTGTGAGCCTATCCTGTGATATAAAAATCATGACTACGTTACTGTGTATATATCCCCAATTTTCACGATGGCTTTTGTCTCCAGGCGCTGTTTATGCTTCAATGAGGAGACTGCGATTGTCGATCAGGGAGCGTGTACTATGCCTCTATCCCGATATGTCTGTCTTTTGTACGCGGCGCTCATGCTCCTCCTCACGGCCTGTGATGCCCTTCCAGGCGATTCGCATATCGTGGTGAAAGCCGATGAGGTGGCCGTCGTCTACGCGCAAAATACCGGAGCCTTTGAGAAGACGCTGCCCACAGGCGACTATACGATTGATCCGCTGCAAGGCGTGGTGTTTTATCCGCTGTTCTGGCAGGTCTACACCTTCCGCGACGGGCAGGCCCGCATGGACAGCGCTCTTGGCGGTGAGGCGATAGACGTGCCCACCAGTGATAACACGGCTGTGCGCGTGAGTCTGTCGCTGGTCTTCCGCGTCAATGCCGATCATATCGATCTGATCTATGACGCCTGGGGCGCAGACGATTATCGCGTCAATTATATCCGCCCGACAGCGCGGCGCGTGGTGCATGATGTTCTCGGCCTGTATACGGCGGCTGATCTCGCGGCGTTGGCTCCGAGCGCTCTTCAACAGCAGATTGAAACGGCCTTGCGCGATGAATTGGAAGCGAACGGCTTTTTGTTGCAGCGGGTGGATGTTGGGGAGGTTGTGTCTCCGTGACATACTCCCATGCCTAAAGGCAGGGGCTTCTGCCGTGAACGCCGGATGCCCTGCTTGACGCAAGGTCTTTCTCCGACTGAGACAGTATGAGCCAATGCCCTGGCTCAAAATCAT
>DAOTUR010000124.1:0-2200 GCA_034436915.1 Anaerolineae bacterium | reverse complement strand
CGCGCCCCTACAAAGACGCTTTGGCCCATTAAGAACTCTTGGTTATCAGAAATTGGGCTTCCAAATTTGATTTTCTAAACCAAAACGATCACAAAATCGAGACATGCACCATTGGTTATATAGGGCAATCGCGTCTTAAATTTTTTGGCTCATAAAAGTTCACAGAGGGTATTTATGTAGGGGCATGGCGCGCCATGCCCCTACAAGAACCATCGTGAGCACCGTGACGTTTTGGAATCGCCCCTTGCAAAACATGCAAGGCGCGCCATGCCCCTACAAGAACCATCGTGAGCACCCTTGTTTCGCTGAATTACGATTTGACGCGATTGCCCTATACGTTATACAGGCATATAGCATCCACAGAATTTGTGGCCACCGTGCAAAGGAGTGATGAGACTCTCAGGCTTGCCCTCAAAGCTTGTATTTGAGAGTCTAAAGAGAGGGTTATGTGGGGACAACGACGGGAACAGCCGTGTTCTTAAGAGAGATCAAGTCTTCGGGAGACTATAATCTGGTAAAATGCTTCTTATGGGCGGGATGTGCGGCGTAGCATCTGTGTCTGCTGTGCTTATCATCATGGGTATTCCAGCACGTCATGTCATTAAAAACGCCTCCTCTCTTAATTGTACAATAACCAGAATGGATCATTATGAACGAGCGTATTTATCTCTCCCCCCCTCATATGTCCGGCAACGAACTGACCTATATTCATGAGGCATTCGATGCCAATTGGGTTGCTCCGATTGGGCCTCAATTAACGGCGTTCGAGAATGCCCTCAGCAGCTATGTTGGCGTTCCTCATGTCCTGGGCCTTTCCTCCGGCACAGCGGCTATTCATCTCGCCCTAATGCATCTCGGTATTGGCGCAGGCGATGAGGTCATTGTGTCAACACTGACCTTTAGCGGGAGTGTCAATCCTATTTACTATGTGGGGGCAACGCCTGTCTTCATTGACAGCGAAACTCGCTCCTGGAATATGGATCCGGCGTTACTCCGTGAGGCACTGGCAGACAGGGCGAAGACGAACAATCTGCCGAAAGCGGTCATTATCGTCCATCTTTACGGCCAGTGCGCTGATATGGATCAGATCGTACAGATTTGCGCCGAGTATAATGTTCCCTTGATTGAAGATGCAGCTGAAGCCCTCGGATCAACCTATCATGGTCGTTCCGCCGGGGCCTTCGGCCATGTAAGCATCCTGTCGTTCAACGGAAACAAAATTATCACAACATCCGGCGGTGGGGCCCTGCTCTCGCACGACGAGAACCTGATCAACCATTCGCGCAAGCTTGCCACACAAGCCCGCGAACATATGCCACACTACGAGCATCAGGAGATCGGCTATAACTATCGCCTGAGCAACATTCTCGCCGCTATCGGACTGGGACAGCTCGAAGTTCTTGAGCAGCGGATTGAGAAGCGGCGCTGGATCTTCGATTACTATCAGCAACATCTCAGTCAATATCCGGGCATCGGCTTTATGCCGGATGCGGGTTGGGGGCGTCATACACGCTGGTTAACCGTCATCACGATTGATCCCAAGCAGTTCGGTGCTGATCGTGAGGCTGTGCGTGTGCAGCTTGAGACCGAGAACATTGAGTCACGCCCGCTCTGGAAGCCGATGCACATGCAGCCTGTTTTCAGCTCATGCAGTATTTATGGAGGCGGTGTCTCAGAAATGTTATTCCGTGATGGTCTGTGCCTGCCGTCCGGGACAGCGCTGACAGAACAGGATTTAGAGCGCATCGTCGCACTCATCGCCAAACAACATCAGCCTGCCTCTCATCATCAGTTCACTCGTGGATAGTCTCTTGCTACAATCATCCTGAGAAAGAGGCCATATCAGATCTTATAAAAACGCAGGCAGCAGATGATTGATATGGATCACTGAACCGTCGCAGGGCAATCGCGTCTTGCAATTATTCATCTATCCGTGCGACGAAGGCCCTTGTAGGGGCGCGATGCATCACGCCCTGGACTTTGGCGCTTTGAAGCCACCGCTGCGGGGGTTGGCAGCGGCTGAAATCGGTTATGTTGCGTTAGAAAGGGTCGAAAAGGCGTGAAAAACGCCTTACGATCAGGTCGAGCCATAGACGGCGTTGCGTAAACCGTGTAACAGGGCCTCTTTTTCAGGCCAGTCGTCCGTGATCACGGAGGAGAGGGGGCGAAACACATGCGCGCCCCATAAGGTAGCGCGATA
>DAOTUR010000123.1:0-6495 GCA_034436915.1 Anaerolineae bacterium | reverse complement strand
ATCTGCCTTTTTGAAGCAAATTTGATCCCAAAATTTGGCTTATAAAAGGTCACAAAGTGCCAAAATTTGGAGAAAACCCTGCTTTTTCAGGTACTCTGAATTTTGGCGAAGGTATTGATATTGGGATACGTGAATCATTACCCTTGCCAATTGTGGCAGAGCAGGCTGAGTGGTGAGATCAACGCCCAGACGTTGCTAGGCGGAGTGGTCTTTTTTGGTGGATGGAAGATACCAGCGTCCCTGATCCCAGACGAAATCGTGAAGCTGGGCCAGCCGCAGGGCTTCCATATACTGTGGGACATCGGCCATGGTGAGGCGATGCCGATTGTTGAGGTAGTACAGGGTTCGGTCTAAATCGGTCTTTTGCATAGACACTTTCCCCTTTCTTATGAAAATATCTATTCTCAGTGTACATGATCTGTCAAGCAGATTGATGGAGAGGAGCATAAGAATTGAGGGGTGTTTTGTGTATTTTTTGTGAAAATTCGTGCTTTCTGTTGTCAAGTTTCCACCTGCTTTTCAAACCTGCAATAGATGATAATAAATTCGACGCGATGTCAAGTCTTTGTCGCTGTCAACAGTCCACTCAGCACCATGTCTTGTACATTCTGATTAAATTCTTGTTGACTTATCGGAATCGTGGTATGTTCTCCGACATTGCAGCGTTGCGCTGCCAGCTTGTTTTAGAGGAGTTTTAAATATGTTGCAAGGTAAAATGCGTTTCGTCGTGTTGAGCGCCGCCGCCCTGATGCTTGTGGGTGGATCTCTCGTCTCGGCACAGGATAACAGCAAGGTGATCAAGATCGCCTCGCAAAGCCCCCTCTCCGGCCCGCAATCCGTCCTGGGAACCAGCATCCGCAACGCGGTTGAATTGGCCGTTGAGCAGATGTCCGGTCCGCTGACCGACATGGGCTACAGCGTCGAATTCGTCCCCTACGACGATCAGGCGACCCCAGATGTGGGTGTGAGCAATGCCCAGAACATCGTTAATGATCCGGCAATCGTGGCCGTGATTGGTCACTTGAACAGCGGTGTCGCAATTCCCTCGTCCGAAGTCTACAACAGCAACAATCTGGTGATGATTTCCCCGGCCAACACCAACGTCAACATCACAGATCGCTATCTCCCGACTGTCAACCGCATTGCAGGCCGCGATGACACACAGGGTGCGGCAGGTGCTGCCTTCACCAAGAGTCTCGATGGCGTGAAGAGCGTGTACGTTCTACACGACAACACCGCTTACGGCCAGGGCGTGGCAGAATTCTTCCAGGCCGAAGCTGAGAAGCAGGGCCTGACCGTCCTCGGCTTTGAAGGCACATCGGAAGCCAGCAACTTTGACGGCGTGATCCAGCCGATCCTGGCCCAGTCGCCCGATTTGATCTATTTCGGCGGCATCTACAGCCAGACGGGCATCTTCATCAAGCAGGCGCGTGAAGCGGGTTATACGGGTTACTTCGTCGGGCCGGATGGCTTCGACAGCAGTGATTTTGCTGGTCTATCTGGCGATCAGGGCGTGGGGACATACTACACATCGGTTGCGGCCCCTGTGACCTTCTACCCGGATGCAGCCCAGTTCGCCAAAGATTACGAAGCCAAGTTCGGCATGGTTGCGGAACCCTTCGCGGCCCAGGCCTATGATGCGACAGGCATTGCAATCCAGGCCATTACCCTGGCCGCGATGCGTAGCAATGGTGAAGTTCCGAACCGTGCTCTGGTCGCCAGCATCGTCCGTGGCACGCAGGATTACAAAGGCATGACCAGCACCTACAGCTTTGATGCCGTCGGTGATCCTCAGATCGGCTTGTACTACATCATCAAGGTCAAGTCCGCCGATCCGAAGGATTGGGGCACAAACGAACTGATCAGCGCACAGCAGATTGCCTCGCCGTTGTACGCCGCACAAGAAGCTATGATGGGTAAGTAACCCCCTTCGGCAGGGATGTGTGTAGACCTCTATGCACATCCTTTGCCTCTGGCGACAGGGGGCTGGTTGCCTAACCAGCCCTCACCATATTGATAGGAGCTATCGTTTTCAATGCAAAACATGTCCCCTGCACAATGGATCATGACCTTCGTTATCCGTCCTATTGGGCAAATGCTTTTGTTTATTGTTGGTGCAGCGGTGTTGTTAACGGGTATTTCTTACACAATCGCCTTTCTTATTCCGTTTCCCAAACCCCTCGCGCAGCCTCTCGCAGAATTACTCAGTAAGCAACTTGGGCAGATTATTGTCAGCGGCGTTGTGATCGGCTTCGTCTATGCCATCATCGCCCTGGGCTATACGCTGGTCTATGGTGTTCTTAAATTCATCAATTTTGCTCACAGCGAAATTTTTATGGTCGGCGCAGTTATCGGGTTTGAAGTCATCAAGCGCATTGAAGCGACAGGCACGCTGGCGGGTTGGAATCCGATTCCGCTGGTGATGGTCATGGTCTTCGCAGGCATGATGGTGAGCGGTTTGCTCGCTATGCTGATTGAGCGCGTGGCATATCGACCTCTGCGCGGTTCGCCTCGGCTTGTGCCGCTCATCAGCGCAATTGGCGTGTCGCTGTTTCTGATCGACGCGGTGCGTGCGATCATGGCGATTACACGCGGTGATTTCAATCTGATCTATCCTCTCAACGGCCTGTCCTGGACGAATCCTCTGAAATTCCAACTGCCAGAGGCGATTGTGACGGTGCGGCCCACGCAAATCATTGTGGTGATTGCGGCGATTTTGATGCTGCTGTTCCTCAATTATTTCGTGAATGGGACGAAACTGGGACGCGGTATTCGCGCTGTGTCACAGGATACGACGACAGCGGGATTGATGGGCATTAATGCCAATCGTATGATTTCGCTGACATTCTTCGTGGGCGGGGCGCTGGGTGGCGCGGCGGGTGTTCTGTTTGCGCTCAATACCGGGAAGGCGGAACCCACAATGGGGTTTGCGCCGGGCATTGTGGCGTTTACAGCGGCAGTACTGGGCGGGATTGGCAGCGTTCCCGGTGCGCTTCTGGGCGGTCTGGCCCTGGGTATCATCCGCCAATTTCTTGATTTTATGCTGGCGTTCTTCCCGGCCTTTGGCAGCCGCTACACCGATATCTTTACCTTTGCGATTCTCATTATGATCCTCATCTTCCGCCCCAGTGGTATCCTGGGCGAACGTGTTGACGAGAAAGTTTAAGCCATGACCACGTCGATTTTGCCTAAATCTAAACAATCCCCTGATCAGTCACTCTGGAAAAATCCGGTGGCTGTGGGAATTTTTCTCGTCGTGTATGTCGTGGTTTTTACGTTCATCCTGCTCAATCTGGATCGGCGTAATACGTGGTTTCCTCTCCATACGACTCTGGCCTTCCCGCCGCTGGCGCTGGCTCCCATGCTGATCTTCAATGCGCCGCTGCCGCGATGGGCAAAGGCGATTGGCTTGCTGTTAGTCCTGGGTTTCGTGCTGCCTCTCATCGGCATCCGTGATACCACTTATCTGGAACTCCTGATCCAGATTTCAATTTTCTCAGCGCTGGCTCTGGGCCTGAACATTGTGGTGGGCTTTGCAGGTTTGCTTGACCTGGGCTATGTGGCCTTCTTTGCCGTTGGTGCGTATATCTGGGCCATGTTCACGAGCAGCGCCGATACCATCTTCAAAACCGGAAATATGCTCGTTCCGGCATCGGGCCTGATCACACTGCCCTGGATCAATCTCCAGATCGCCGCCTTTCCGCTGTTTATAATCTTTGCCATTGTGCTGGCGGCGGGCTTTGGGATTGTGCTTGGCCTGCCTGTACTGCGTCTGCGGGGCGATTATCTGGCGATTGTAACGCTGGGCTTCGGTGAGGTCATCCGCGTTCTGGTCAACAATCTCGATAAGCCTGTGAATCTTACGAACGGGGCGCAGGGCTTGCACGACGTGTCTGCCCCATCCTCAGCCTTTTTGTTGAGTCCTCTTCGCAGCGTGATCGATGTTTTAGGCTTTAAATCAGCAGTGATGCCGGATTCGATGGCGCAGCAAATCCTGCTGTATTTCATCGCCATTGTCATCGTGGGCATCATCATCGTGCTGGCGAATCGGCTGGACAACTCGCCGATTGGTCGGGCGTGGACGGCCATCCGCGAGGATGAGGTGGCAGCGATTGCGATGGGCGTGCCGCTTGTTCGCATGAAGCTGCTGGCGTTTGCGATGGGCGCGGCCTGTGCCGGAGCCGTTGGCGTGCTGTATGGAGCCAAGCAAACGTTCGTCAGTCCTGAGAGCTTTCAGCTCACGCAGTCCATCAATATCCTGGCAATGGTCATCGTGGGCGGCCTGGGCGGGATTCGCGGTGTGCTGCTCGGTGCAACGGTGGTGACGCTGCTCAATTTGCAGGTGCTCTCCAACTTCGCGCTCCAGATCAACAGCCTGCGCAATATCGATTATGTCGCGTCAGCGAACTCAATCCGCGTGATTATCACGGTACCCTTTATCCTTCTCACATATTGGGCGCTGCGCCTAGTTCTGAACAAGGATCAAGTCGATCGTATCGATGTCTTTCCTTATGTGAGATTCAGACAGGGAATTAAGCCCTTACAGCAGGCCATAATAATCGGACGTGTGGTCATTCTGATCATCGCATGGGTTATGATCATTGCTTCAATACAAGACTTCCCGATTAAAAACTGGCCCTCACAGCTCACTCCAGACAAATATCAGCGTTTCGTGTTCGGGATTTTGCTGATTGTGATGATGATCTTCCGTCCGGCGGGGCTGCTGCCTGAGCCGCGCCGCAAGATGGAACTCGATAAAACTGAAGCAGAGTCCGTTGAGCTGAAGGAGGTCGAAGATGCTGCTTGATGTCCAGGGCCTGACAAAGCGCTTCGGCGGGTTGGTCGCCGTCAACAATGTTGAAATTCAGATTCCTGAGCGCAGCATCAGCGCGATCATCGGGCCGAACGGCGCAGGCAAGACCACGCTGTTCAATCTGCTGACGGGCATCTACAGCCCGGATTCAGGCTCGATCACGTTTGATGGTAAATCGCTCATCGGCTTGCGTCCCGATCAGGTCAACGCACGCGGCATGACGCGCACCTTCCAGAGCATCCGTCTGTTTCACAATATGAGCGTGCTGGAAAACGTCATGGTGGGGATGCATTCGCGTCTGCGTCATGTCTCGCTGCTGCAAACGCTGATTCGGTTGCCCTCGTTCAGCCGCCGCGAAAGAGATGTGCAGGCGCAGGCCAGCGAACTGCTGCGCTTTGTGGGCCTGGGCGGGCAGGGCGATGAAATCAGCCGCAATCTACCGTATGGCGATCAGCGCCGTGTGGAATTGGCGCGGGCGCTGGCAGGCGATCCCAAGTTGATCCTGCTGGATGAACCGACAGCGGGCATGAATCCCAATGAGAGCGAAGATGCCAAAGACCTTTTCCGCCGCGTGCGCGATGAATTGGGCGTCACCGTCGTCCTGATCGAACATGATATGAAGGTCGTGATGGGCATCAGCGAATATATTACTGTGCTCGATTACGGCCAGAAGATTGCTGAGGGCGCTCCCGCCGATATTCGCGCCAATCCGCGTGTGGTAGAGGCGTATCTGGGCCGCCGCGCTGCCGGGACAGATTATGGCGAGAAGGCTAAAAATGCCGAAGCCGTAGAAGGGGCCGTGTAACCATGCCGCTCCTACAGTTGCAAAACGTCCATACCTTTTATGGTCATATCCATGCGCTCAAGGGCATTGATATTGATGTGAATCAAGGCGAGATTGTCACGCTGGTCGGATCAAACGGCGCAGGCAAAAGCACCACGCTCCGCACGATCAGCGGTATGGTCGCGCCGCGCCTGGGCAAGGTCATCCTGGAAGGCAAAGATATCACAGGCATGAAACCGCATGATGTGGCCGCCCTGGGCATCGGCCATGTGCCGGAAGGCCGCCGTATCTTCCCGCTGCTGACAGTGCGCGAAAATATCGAAATTGGGGCGTGGAGCGTCAAGAGCGCCGCCACCATCTCGCATCGTATGGAAGAGATGTTCAATCTGTTCCCGCGTCTGCGCGAACGTGTGAATCAGAAGGGCGGCACGCTCAGCGGTGGCGAACAGCAGATGCTGGCGATTGCCCGCGCCCTCATGTCTGATCCGCATGTGCTGCTGCTGGATGAACCCTCAATGGGCCTTGCGCCTGTGCTGGTGGAAGGCATCTTTGAGATCATCAAGCGCGTGAACAAAGAGCAGGGCAAGACGATTTTGCTGGTGGAGCAAAACGCGCTCATGGCGTTGGAGGTGGCGCAGCATGGCTATGTGCTGCAAAGCGGCAGCATCGCCCTCAGCGACACCGCCGAGTCTCTGATGCACAATGAGATGGTGCGCAAGGTGTATCTGGGCGAGAATTAAAGATTTTTTCATCCCTCACCCCAACCCCTCTCCCACAAGGGGCTATACATTACCCACAAGTCGGAGAGGGGTTGAACATGGGGTAAACTAGGGAGTGTTGAGGGAAGAACATGACAAGAAACGGAGCCATACCCGACACCCTACCTGTATCCAAGCGA
>DAOTUR010000122.1:0-10408 GCA_034436915.1 Anaerolineae bacterium | reverse complement strand
ATCTGCCTTTTTGAAGCAAATTTGATCCCAAAATTTGGCTTATAAAAGGTCACAAAGTGCCAAAATTTGGAGAAAACCCTGCTTTTTCAGGTACTCTGAATTTTGGCGAAGGTATTGATGTCAGACTTATAATTCATCAAAGAACAACCGCCACGTTTTTCTAGAGTGGTTACCACCATATCTTTTTATGGCTAGCATATAGGAAAATACCATGCTCATCAAAATTAACCACATTACCATTATTATCAGCGACGTAAAAACACGATCGAATCAAAAACAGGGGACACAGCTTCAAGCTGTGTCCCCTGTTTTGATGCTAAGGCCGAAGGAGATCTGACAGCAGAATTACAGGTCTGCTGTCAGATTGTGATGGGATGATCAGGGCGCTTCTGTGCTCTCGGCGCTGGCATCGCCACCATTGGTGCCTGTGCCATCAGCCTCCTGAGTGCTCTCAACGCCCGCAGCCTCCTCAGGCGTCTGGGTGCTCTCAGCCATCATCTCTGCGCCCGCAGCCTCGATATCATCGTAGGAAAGGCTGTATTCTTCCGCCAGGGCTGTCTGAGCCTGTTCCAATTCGGCAATTCTGGTCTCCAGGGAGGTAGTATCAATGTTCAGGTCTGTCAGTTCAGCAGCATACGTTTCCAGCAAGCCTTGCAGTTGGCTCAGGGAGTCCATATCAGCCAACACGGAACTGAGTTCCTGGGGATCGATGGCGGACAAATAGTTGGCAGCGTCTTCCGCGTTCAGTTCATCCAGAGCATCCGCGACGGCCTGCGGATCAAGACCCGCCAGATACTCGGTCAGATCGCCCAGATCCGACGCCAGTTGATTCAGTTCATCGGCATTGAGCATTGAAAGGAGTGTCGCTTGATCCTTATCATCCAGACCGAGGAAGAAGGCGGCGGCATCACTGACATTCGCACTCTTCAGGATTGCGGCTTCAAGAGCGCTGTCGTCTGTGTCGAGAAGAAGCTGCCCATACAGCACATTGGCAAGCTCCGGGCTGGCCTGATCAAGGTTGTCAAGAAGGTACGCATCCCGCGCTGCCGCGTCTTCATAGCCCAATGACGCCAGCAATTCCGGGTCTTTGATGCCGGCGACGAAGCCCATGTACGTATCAGGCGTCATATTGTCGATGAATCCCTGCACAACTTCCGGCGGAAGCTGGCCGATTACCGCTTTGATACCCTGATCGCCCAGCTTGCCTAGCACGCTGGTCAGAGCGCCCTGATCCATCTGTGCGAAGAAGCCCTGCATTTGCTCCGGCTTCAACTGGGTGAAATAGCCGGCAATTTGCTGGGGGGACAAGGAATTAAAAAACTCAGCCGTTGGGATAGTACCCTGCTGTGCCTGAGCAAACATCGGGACAGCCGCAGCCAACATCATCAGAGACAGCACAAAGGCGATAATTCCCGAACGGCGAAATGATTTTCTAATCATAACGAACAGACTCCATATGTTGTGTTTGTAAAAATGCTATGACGCAAAGCCATAACCCGATGATAAGCGATTTTTTGATCAAATGTCTATGAATAAAATGGGTTTTAACACGTTTTTATTAAAGTAATATGATTATATAGTATATTATGAATAATAGATTATCAGAGATATTTCAGGATGTTTTAACCGTTCAAGCAAATACCTTGTGACGTATCGATTTATGCCAAGAATCAAACAGGAGACATAGCTTGGACTGTATTGAATAGGGCTTAACAATTATAGTTTACTCAAAATAATCCGTTATTATGGTTCAGAGGCGAAGTCAACCGATAAATTATCGAGTTTTTAACAAAGATCGTCTCAGGAGACTTTTATGCCCATCAAAATCAATCACGTTGCTGTTGTCGTCAGTGATCTTGAATCATCCCTCCCCTTCTGGCGCGATCTGCTGGGCTTGAGCGGCGGCCAGACGCAGGATGTCCCCCAGGAACAGGTACGCATCGCCTTCCTCGAAGCAGGCGACTCGCATATCGAACTCGTCCAGCCTACATCTGAGACCAGCGGCATCGCTCAATATCTGGCAAAACGCGGCGCAGGGATGCATCACATCTGCTTTGAGGTGGAAGACCTGGAAGCGACGATGCGGCATATGGCCGCCAACGGCGTTACACTGCTCAATGATGTCCCCAAAGAACGCGAGGGACAGCGCTATGTCTTCATCCATCCCAAAAGTACGGGCGGCGTGCTGGTGGAATTGTATGAACAGCGGTCTAACGTGGATGCGCCACATAAATGAGTTCGTAGCCGAGCAGATTGGGCAGAAGCGGCGGCAGGACAGGACGATTCGCCGCCCGCGCCCGTTGATTGAGGAGGTTCTGGAGGCCGCTGCCCGCGATGTGCAAAGCCTCCACGCGATACCCATTGGACTCCAGCAGTTCGCGGCCCGTCTGAGCGGTATAAAGGTGCAGGTGAGTGCGATCCATCACCCCATAATCCTCATAGTTGAACTGGCCGCGCAGGAGTTTGAGGCGGATGCTCCAATGTGCCACATTTGGCAGCGAGACAATGAGCGTGGCATCGGGCTTTAAAAGGGAGCGGGCGGTTTGCAACAGGCGATCCGCATATTTGAGATGTTCCAAAATAGCCGCTGCAAACAGGACATCATAGGGAGCACTGGCCTGTGCTGCCTCCAGCGCATCCGTCGCATCCAGATCCACCGTGTAGACCTCGCTGCATCGCTGGCGGGCAATGGCCGTCGCCAGCGGATCAAATTCCAGGCCCGTCACGTGGCAGCCCAATCCCTGTTCCATATAACCAGAGAGATAGCCGCTGGCACAGCCCAATTCCAGCACCTGAGTTTTGGGCGGCACAAGGCGCATCAGAATGTTGTGGGCACTTTCGGGGTGATCCTGAACCGGATTAAAAATCTGCTCAAGGTGATATTTTGGCACGCTCATAGGATAAGTCCATCGGGAGGAAAGCGACAGTATAGCAAATTTTGCATACCACTCTCAAGTTTCATATCAAAACGTGCTCAGGGTTCTATACTCAAAATGGGAATAAAGTGCGGTTTCAGCACCTTGAAAAGGCGCAATCTATGACCTTTTCAAGTATATTCAGGTTTTTTATCATTCTGTACATCTGGGAAGATAGAGATAGGCGATACACTATCAAGACATAAGGAATTTTAGTCAAAGGAGCGTTATATGCGTCGTTTCCTCGTTCTAGGGGCAGCCCTGCTCGGCAGTACACTCACTGTCCTCGCACAGGCCGGTCAATGTCCTGTCCTCGTTCAAGATGCTTTGAATGCGGCGCAAGACTCATGCAGTGCTACTGAGCGCAATCAAGCCTGTTATGGCAATGTGCAAATCGAAGCCACGCTCACCAACCCGGCGCTGACATTTGCCAAACAGGGCGATACCATCCCGCTGAGTGCGATTGACCATCTCAAGCTGGCGGGCCTCGATATGACCGATGGCACATGGGGTGTGGCGCTGCTGCGCGTGCAGGCTGACATCCCCGATACCATGCCCGGCCAGAATGTCACTTTCCTGCTGTTTGGCGAAAACGAGATCGATAATCTCAGCGGAACCGATGCCCCGATGCGGGCCGTGTATTTCAAGAGCGGCATGGGCAGCACCGAATGTCTCGATGCGCCTGATGGCCTGCTCGTGCAGACGCCGGAGGGTGTCGATGAGATTCACTTCAATATCAATGGCGCAGAGGTGAGCCTCGGATCAACCGCCTTCTTCCAGACGCGGCTGAACGACGAAGGCAAGCCGCCCTCGCTCACGATGAGCGTGCTCGAAGGCCAGGGCAGCGTCACGGCCTACGGTGTCACACAGCCCGTGTTTGCAGGCTCCTGGGTGCGTATCCCGATTGATGCCGATTTCAATGTGGCCGCCGCGCCAAAAGAGCCGAAGCCCTACCAATTTGACACCTTCGATGTGCTGCCGATTGGCCTGCTGGATCGCAAATTCACCATCGTTCCGTCGCTCACCCAGGCGCAAATTGACGCAAAATTGAGCGACCTGATCCTCATGACGCCTATTCCGCCCACGCCGCACACCCTTACCAACGAGACAGCGGCCAGCGTGCAGGTGATGCTGCCAGGGAGCGAACCCATGACGTTAGAGGCGGGCAAAAGTCTCAGTGTCGATCTGTATGACGGGCTGCATCGCGTGGTGATCTGCCAGACAACCGACACCTGCGGCACGCTCGTGATCGAGACGCCAGGGAAGAGTGTAGAGACGGCCATCAGCGAGGGGCTGTTTAAAGCCAAATAAACCCCTCCCCAACCCCTCCCCGCTTCGCAAAGAGGGGCTTTTCCCTGTAATTATCACCATCCATACAGATCGTGGGTTTGTAGGGGCAGGATGCATCCTGCCCACGCTAAATCCGCGATAAATCGACCAGGGTGCAGCACGCTGGTAGGTGTATAGAACAGCGTGGTATCGATTTTCGCCTCACGCAATGGGTTCGCAACAGGTCAGAGCGTTTTTTTAGGGGCGACCCATGGGTCGCCCCTACGCCAATCCCACCCCACATTGAATAGGTATCGACACAACCGCGTTATCGTGTACCCCCCTACAAAGGCCTTTCCCTCTCCCCGCAGTGGGGAGGGCCAGGGAAGGGTTGCCCCTTTGTATCCACCCTCCATTCGTGGTTAAATCCTGTCTCAAGACTGCCGCGAGACATTGGGATTGCGATGAGAACATTCCGCTTGAGTGTGAGTATCCTGCTGCTATGTATCACCATTGGGCGCAGCCTCGCCCAGACGATTGACTGCCCAGTGCTGGAAAATGCCGCCTTTGCCGAAGCGCGGGCCTGGTGCAATGCCTTCAATACCGGGCAGGCATGTTATGGCAATTCGCCCGTTGAAGCGCGGATTCTTGAGCCTAACATGCCCTTCGTGCAGCCCGGCCAGATCGCCCGCCTGTCTGCCATGACGAACATGACGACCTATGCGCTACCCAATCAGTACGGGGTGGCGCTCAGTCAGAGCCAGCCCTACCCGCTGGATACCTGGAAGGCATCTAACGCCGCGATGATCGTCTTTGGCGAGACGACACTCATCAACCAGGGGCGCGAATATGAAGACCTGAATCTGCTGTCACTGGCCGTGACCGAAGTCGGCGTTGCCAATATCCGCAGTCGCCCCAATAAAGAGTCCAGCAGTATCGGGGCCGTTCGCAAAGATCAGACGATCAAGGCGACGGGCCGACTAGCGGATAACAGTTGGCTGCGGATTCAACTGCCAACAGGCCGTGCCGGATGGATCTCGTCCAGCGTGCTCACCACCGATTTTAACGGTCTGCCCATCGTCAGCGCGGACGATCCCGCGCCCGCCCCCTACTATCGCCCGTTTACGGCCTTCACGCTTATCACGCGCCTGGATGATTCGCGCTGCACGACAGGCCCGGCCAGCGGCGTGCTGATCCAGACGCCCCGCGCTGATCCTGCTGCGCCCGATATGCGCTATAAAGTCCGCGTCAATGGCACAGCAATTGAATTTGAGGGTACGGTGTTTTTGCAGAGTGCCCCCAGCCAAGACCTGCGTATCTCCCTGCTTGAGGGCCAGGGGACAGTGACGGCGATGGAACAGTCTGTCGATCTGCGTGAAGGTCAGCGCGTGATTGTGCGCCTCGGCGCGTTGAAGAACGATACCATCGCGCCCGCAACACCGCCGCAGCCCGCCGCAGCCTATAATTACGCGCCGCTCCTGCCGCTGCCCATGCGCCTGCTGCCGCGTGAGGCGTATGTGGCCTTCGATATCAAGACTGCCCTGATTCGGCCCAAGCCTGAGAATGGCGAAAGTCCCCTGGGACGTGTGCTCGTGGCGGATCCGTGTCAGATTGGCGTGGCAGCAGATGGCGTGAATGTGCGGGCTGGGGCAGGCCGCGAATTTGCGGTGCGGGCTGTGCTCAATTTCCGTGAGAGCGCGACGCCGATTACCCGCGCCCTGGGGACGGATGGCGTTGTCTGGTGGCAGTTGTCACAGGATGTATGGGTATCGGGCGAAACCGTCGTCACGGGCGGCGATTGCGCTGCCGTTCCTTTGATCGATGCCGTGCGCCCACGCCTGCCTTGACCCTCACCCATTCTATCGTAGGGGCGCAGCATGCTGCGCCCCTACTACGGCTGCATCACGGTATTCCGCAGTTCTTCCAGCGTCCGCAACGCCAGCAAATTCTGCAAGCTGACGCCATAATGCGATTCAAATCCCGCATCCAACTTGAGATATTCATAGCCAAAATTACGCATATGAATGCCATCGCCTTCCAGACCGTACTTGGGCAGATCGCGGCTCGCCAGCCACAAATTCATCAGAGGCACATCATAGGTGCGAGCCACATCCAGCAGCGCCAGATTGAAGGCCATTGATTTTTGCCATGTGCGCCGCGACGGATCAGCGCTGAAGGTCGTCAGCACCGGGATCGTGCCATTGGCGAGCAGATCTTCCACCAGCAGCGACATCTGCGCCTTATAATCCTTTACCTCCATCGCCCGAATATCGTTCGGCCCGAACATGATGAAGGCCACAGCGGGCTTTCGCAGGCGCAGTTCACACACCAGCGGCGACTCATCCGGTTGGCACACCTTGTCGGCCATGAGTGGATCGAAGATGCTGTAGGAACTCATGCCCTTTTTGGCGGCCACACTCAACAGTTTGCGCGAGTCTTTGAAATAAGCCAGGGTATCGCTCAAATAATCATACGGGCCAAGCAGCGTGTCCTTACGGCTGATCAAATCCAGATACAGCGGATTGGCCGACACACTGTCACCAATTTTCGTGATCGACTGGCTACGAATGCCAAGCCGCTGCCCACGCAAATACACCTCGCGCATCGCCTCGCTGATATACGGGATGACAGGGGCCGCATACAGCGGCGCTGTCGTCTGCAAGCGCACCTGGGCCATATCTGCATCGGGCAGCGATTCGTTAACCGGAACCTGACTAAAGCGCAGCCCTTTCTCCAGCAGCAGCGGGCCGATCAGCACCCAGCCATCGAGCAGCGTCTCGCCATTGTCGCTCTGGCGCACATGCAGCCAATTGCCAATGCGATTGCGCTCCACAATCCGCGCCTCGATATCGGGATTGAGCACGCCAACGACGGGATAGGTCGTCCCTGGCCCCTCATACAGCGTCGTCGCATCTTTGGCATGGACATGATTTTGCGTATACCATGCCCCCACTGTCGGGGTTGCGGTGGGCGTGGCACTGGGCGGCAGTTCAGCGCCAGATATCTCTGTGCCAGGGGCAGGCGAGACAAGCGGCGTTACAATCAGAGGGATAGCGGCCTTTGTGGGGGCGATATTCACCGTGCCCGCCGTCACAGGCGGAAACAGACATTGCAGCCCTTCGCATGGCTGGAGCCTCTCAGCCGATGATGCAGACGTGGGCGCGGCGGTCAGCGCGGCCAATGTCGAGGAGAGATCGTCACCTGTGGGCGTGGCTGTCGCGGCCAGAGTGGGCAAAAGCGGCAGCTCTGTCGCGGTGAGCGTGGCCGTAGGAACATCGGTGAGGACGATAGCGGCGCGAGTCCGCTCCTGAGTGGCCGCCAGCACAGGCGCTGTCAGGGTCGCTTGAGGCGCGGCAGACGTGGGCGACACCAGTAGCGGGAAGGCCATCAGGGTTGGCAGGGTGCGATCCGCCGCATGACAAGCGCTCAACAGCAAGCAGAGAAGCCATCCATAATATTTGATACGCCGCATAAGAGTTCTGTCCTCAACTGTGCCGCATGTCTCTGGAAGGCTCAGTCTGTATGATGATTGTCGCTGCGTCTGACACACCTGCTGATTCTACTCTAATGGCACGAAGGGAGAAAGCATGGCTATCACGCGCTATAATAGCAAGATTGACATCGTTAGGGAGAATAGGCATGACCACGCTGCATCGCTTACAAAACGCGCATTGGCAAGTCGGGGTTTTGCCAGACACCGGGGCATCGATTGCGTTCGCTCGCGTGCGCTATAACGGCGTCTGGGTGGATGTCATGCGCCCCACGCTCGAAGCCGATTACGACAATTCCAGCAAGTGCAGCAGCTTTATGATGCTGCCCTGGGCCAATCGCATCCGCAACGGCGATTTTACGTTTGAGGGCCAGTCCTATCACCTGGAGACCACGCCCGATGATGGCACAGCGCGGCATGGCGATGTTCGCAAGCGCATCTGGGAGCCGGAAGAAACCCACAGCCAGAATTTACGCCTCAACTTCGATTCGTCGGCCCATCATCAGATCAACTTTCCCTTTGCCTTCTCCGCCTCGGCTGAGTTTACGCTGGAAGACAACCAGTTTATCCTGCGCGTCACGCTCACCAACGAAGACACGCGCCGTATGCCCGGTGGATTTGGGCATCATCCCTATTTTGCATGGGCCACAGGCGAGAACACACCGCTGCTGCATATCCCGTGTCATCGCTATTTTGAATTGGACGAAAATTTTCTACCGTCGGCCCCATCCGTCCCGCTGCTGCCTGAGATTGATTTTCGCACGCTGCGGCCCATCGGCGAGGGCGTCCAGCTCAATCATCTGCTGACGGAGCGGATGCCCGATGATCCAGTGCGAATTGTGTATCCGGCGTGGCAGTTAGCGCTGGAAATGCGCTGCGATCAGCTCTTCAAGCATATCCTCGTCTATACGCCCGATGAGGCCGCCGTTGCCATCGAGCCGATGACGATTGCCACCGATGGCTTCAATCTGATGGAGCGTGGCATTGAAGGACACGGCACATTCATCCTTGAGCCGGGCGAATCGCAGAGTGCCGCGATTCATCTGTCGGTTGTGCCTTACGAGGGTTAAACGCGATTTCCCTCACCCCTAGACCCCTCTCCCACTGCGCGGCTAGAGGGGTGCAGAATATCGCTATGGCTGTCGATATTATGCTGCTTTTTACTCGCCCCTGGCCTGCGGGAGAGGGGTCAGGGGGTGAGGGCCAATAAAAGTATTTTCCTGCTCGTTAGAAAGACCGTTCACGATGGCAAAAGACAAAGACTCCAAAAAGCTCAACTCCATGCGCTTCCTCGAGAAGCACAACATCCCCTATGAAGTCCTGGACTATGAGCCGGACACCCGCGATGCGGAAGAAGTGGCCGAGCGCATCGGCCTGCCTGAATTTATGGTCTATAAGACGCTGGTCGTGCAGTCCATCGCCACGCTCAAGCCCGTGCTGGTCATGATCGCCAGTGATCGCCAGCTTGATCTCAAGCGCATGGCCGCCGCCGCGGGCGAAAAAAAGGTGCAGATGGCCTCCCATGCCGATGCCGAGCGCATGACCGGTCTCAAAGTGGGCGGCATCAGCGCCCTGATGCTAACGGATAAAAATTGGCCGGTCTTCCTCGATCAGCCCGCTACGCAACTGCAAAACATCTGCATCAGCGCCGGGCAAAAGGGCTTGCAGATTCGTCTGCCTGTGATGATGCTTATGCAGGTGCTGCGGGCGCGTTTGGCCGAGGTCAGCCGCGAAAAAGAGGGTGAAGACGAGTAGGATTACAATGTACCTTGTCTTTATGATAACGCCTTCTTATAGGAACACAAAATCCCGCTTGGCTTGAAGCGGGATTTTGAATAAAACTTCTCTGACTACGATATAAAAACCGTTTGCTTGGGGGCTTTATGTGTTTCGGGTTGATCGCGCTCATGAGTACGTTTTTGCGATTTTGTTTCCAATTCAGCCATACGTTTTGGTAGGCCTCTTGTCATCTGGTTCACCGTTTCACTGTAAACCTGCGGATTCACATAGGGCTTGATGTGCTTATTCGCAAACGCCATATTCCAGTCATAGAATTTTCTGACCAACCGAAGATCGTCCGAGTTGGCGGCTTCCTCGGACATAATGCCCTTAGACACCAGATGCCAGAACTCTTCTTGTTCCGAGATTGCTTTCGGGCGCATATCATCAATTTGCTGTTGCAGCACAATCACTTTTTGCTGCATGGCAATGACCTGCTGCTGCATATCCATAAGCTTCTGCTGCATCATCGTCTGATAAAACAGCCATGCGATTAGGACTTCAGGCTTCATATACATAAGGTTTGTCATGATAAAAACTCATTATCCCGATAGCCCGTTGCCCATGTAATAATAGAATGAGGAAAGAGATGAGGATTATCAATAATCATCTCAACATCTTCTTTTACCCAAATGGCTTCGTTCTCACGCGCTGTCGCCTGCATTGCTACCCGCATCACTTTTAGTCGTTCCAGAACACCGAAAATCCGTTCATTTCCTGTGGCTTCATACACAGCCTTAAGCTCATTGATGATTTCAAGCAGCTCAATATTCATGTGAGTTTTGTAACGGTTATTGAAATTGGGTTTGGAGGGCATAAAAATCTCCTTGGCTTACTAACTCACCTTACGCACTTTCCGATTTTTACTCCTTCTCACAACGTGGAGGGGGACTTCAAACGTTTTTCTCCCCCTCGCTGAACGGTGCGGAGGGGCTGGAAGGAAAGGTTTGACAGT
>DAOTUR010000121.1:0-3503 GCA_034436915.1 Anaerolineae bacterium | reverse complement strand
CATTCAGAGAGGGGCAATACGAACAAACCATTTTTGGATCGTCGTCCGTGATTATCTTGTGGCTTGTCCTTTTATTCTACATCGTCTTGGTCTCTGTTTTAATCTGGAAAAGCCTAAGTTGCTGCAATGGGGGTTGTGTCTCAATGTCTCAAGATGAGTGAGCCGCTCTAATCGGGTCAGATTGGAAGCCATTGTTGTCTGCTACCCCTTCAAAGCCTCTCGTTCACTGGTAAAATTGTCATCCATCTTCCTGCGAAACCAGAGAATTGACATGAGCGAATACCAGTATTACGAATTTATGGCTTTAGATCGCCCGCTGTCTGCTGAGGCGCAGAAGTATATTCGCAGCCTGTCCTCGCGTGTGCAGCTCACCGCATCCAGCGCGAGTTTTGTCTATAACTACACGGGATTGCCTGCTGACGCCTCTAAGATTTTGGCCGAATACTTTGACATCATGCTCTACATAACAAATTGGGGAACACGCCAATTGATGCTTCGCTTTCCCCTGCACAGCCTGTCAGCGCAGATTCGGGAGCAGTACCGCTTTCCCAACGCTCTCGAATGGTCGGAGAGCGGCGATTACCTCATTTTGAATATGGAGTTCAACCCCGATGGGAGTGAGGGCGAGTGGACTGAGGGCGAAGGCATCCTCTCAGGTCTCGTCCAAATTCGAGAGGATATTCTCAGGGGCGATGTGCGGTCTTTGTATCTTGGGTGGCTCATGGGCGCAGACTACGAACGTGCGATATTGGGCGATGATGAAGACTTTGAGGACGACGAAGACTTTGAGGATGATGAAAACTTCGAGGACGACGAAGTCTCCACGACTGAGAACGATTTCACTGAACCGCCTGTACCACCGAATCTCCAGAAGCTCTCGCCCGCTTTGCAAAACTTCATCGCATTTTTTGGGCTGGATGATGATTTAGTGGCAGCCGCTGCCCAGGCCAGCCCGAATGTAACGCCATCGAAGGCAAAAGACTTGAGCCGTTATATTGCCCAACTCGCTCAGGATGAAAAAGATGATTTTTTGACGCGGCTTCTACAAGGGGAAGCGTACCTGGATATTGCTCTCGCAAAACGACTTCGCCAATTTACATCGTCCGCTGAGAAAGATGTATCAGACGTTCAAAGACGGACAATCCAGCAATTGATAGCCAATGCCGAGACCGTGACGCAAAAACGCCAGGAGCAGGAACGCCAGCAGCGCGAGATCGAAAAGCAGAAGCATCTCAAAACGGTTGCCCAGAACGAAGACAAATTATGGGCGCAGGTTCCACATCTCATCGAAGAGAAAAGAGCCAACACCTATGAGCAGGCTGTTGATATCCTCAAAGATTTACGCGATCTTGCTGAGCAAGAGAAACGTCTGGCGGAGTTCCAGCAAAAGATGCGACGCATTCAGGAGCAGTACCCCACACTGCGCGGCTTGCAGGGACGCTTGAAGAATGCGGGCTTGGTCTAGGCGAGATGTGGCGAAGGCCAAAGGCGTCTAGGACGGATGTTTTTGTAGGGGCGCAGCACGCTACGCCCTGCAATTTAAGGGGGTCGTCAGGACTTCTGAGATTTCAGATAGCCTAATAAGTCTTCGATCCTGTCCCAATCCATCCGCCCTGTGTCGCGCAGGAACCATACAAAGCGCTTAAAGCTCACAAGATTGATAGGACCATCGTATGAGCTTTGATACTGCTCGATGTGTTGGCGCGTCATATCGAGCAGCATCACGGGCGGCTCCTGTTTCACCAAAAAGCTATCGGCAAAATCGGTGACGGTTTGCGTGTGCTCTTCGATCATTTTGGGACTTAAACCGGACTGTGCCTGGGCTTTTTGAAAGGCGGTCAGGACTTTTTTATTGCCGGCCTGGGCTGTTTTGGGCGTGTCGCTTTTATCAGCCGGGCGCAGGGTTGTGATGATCCCATTACGCTCTTGAACAGCGCGATACGTCTCCGCCAGACCCCTGCGATACCCAGCGCCAAAGTGAACGTTATAAGGGATCAGCATACTGTCATAAATAATGCGGTCTTCAAAGGGCAGCAGGACGGCCTTGACATAGATCGGGACATAGGGGCCGACAATCTCTTCAATCGAGATGACCAATCCCAGGACACCATAGGCGTGCGCGGGTGTCTCGGTGTCAATGAAGATCGCGTATTTCTTGAGATAACGAAAAACAAAGAACTCCCCCTCAATGCGATCCTTGCAACTCTCGACCAACGCCAGATCAGCGGCGGACAGACCAACCGGATTTTCCGTAATAAACGCTTCGCGCAGCGCGTCATTCTGCCACAGCGCCTGTCGGAGTGCGAATGCAGCTTCGGCGGGGACGCTGCTCCATGTTTGCGGAAATGAGGGCACAATGTGAAGATTTTGATTGATATAGTGCAGGAGCGGAAACCAGATCTCGTAAAAACGCTTAACCTCATCGAGTGCCAGATGCATCTTTTTCGACTCTCTCACAAAAACGGTTGAATTTAAATTTGAGAGGATTTTACCCTAACTGATGCGTAAAAGAAAAAGACTTCAAATGATTGGTATTTTAAGAAAAAAACAGGGCAAGTCATGACTCACCCCTACATGGCAATAACGGCGGTTTCAGCCTCCCCTCCGCAGATGCTCCATCAAAGCGACCAGCGGCACTTCGGCCAGACAGGTCGTTTCGTCCGAAGCTCCATAGTAAACGCGCAGCATCCGCCCCTGAAGAATCACGCCGCAGGTAAACACCACATTCGGGAAAAAGCCGCTGGTCTCCTCAGCCGTTTCGGGCTTGAAGATCGGCCTGCAACTGCGATACAGGATGCGGCTCGCATCATCATGCGCTGTCAAAAACGCCCCCAGGCAGTAGCGGTTATGGATATCCGCCGCGTGATAAATCGACAACCAGCCAGTCTCCGTCCACACAGGCGGCGCACCCCCGCCAATTCGTCCCGAATCCCAGCCTTCGGCATTGCCTTCAAGCACCAGTTGATGATCGCCCCAATGCTTTAAATCGGGCGAAGTGGCCTGTCAGATGTTGAAGCCGCCAAATCCGTCCGGCATGGGACGGTGATAGCAGGTACACCAGCCGCACTTCCAGAAACTGCCGCACGGCTTGCAGGGCCACAGGCAAACCCATGCTATACTCAAAATGGAGATAAAGTGCGGTTTTTTAAGGACGGGTTACAAAGGGATGCTATTGCGTTTTGTCAAAGCGCTGAAAACGCAATCTATGACCTTTTTGAGTATAATCGCTACATTTCCCCGCCCGTTCGAGAGTTTTAGTCGTTCGCCGCGCAGCTTGAGCGCTGAGTTTTTCCAGATCGTCGTGCGAAATGTCTTTGTCCAGTGGGGATATTTTGCTGTGGGGCTGACCTGCTTGAGCGCTCGTGCGGTCTTGCAAGCCTTATAGAACCAGTGGTGCAAGTCATAAATTTAAGGTGGGATTGTCGTAGGGGCGCGATATATCGCGCCCCTACAAAGACGCTTTAGCCCATTAAGAACTCTTGGCGATCAGAAATCGAGCTTCC
>DAOTUR010000120.1:0-9206 GCA_034436915.1 Anaerolineae bacterium | reverse complement strand
GGGGCTTTTAGCCTCAGTGCTTACCAGACTTGGCCTGAAAAGGCTCCGTTAGAGGCGAATACATAGGCACTTCGGGATGCCTCACCAGTTCCGAACTCTGCGGTGAACGATTAAACAGGATGCTTGGGAGCAAACAGTGTCGTTCACACATAAACCGTCTCATAACGTTGTCGAGGTGAACATCATCCGCGCAAGCGGAGACGGCTCGGAGCGAGCCAGAGGTAACTCAAATCGCTCCCTCCCTTCGGGGAAACCACTCTGACGGCTATACCCACCAGAAAGGACCCCTCCCTATCCCTCCCCATGCCTAAAGGCAGGGGTATCCCGCGCCGATTCGATGAAACAGCCCTCTTTTCTGTCATTGCAGACAAAACAGCCCACTTAAACTGTTCGCTTTTAGCGATCAATGGAATGCCTGATCATGTCCACGTTGCCGTCTCAATTCCACCGGGTATGGCAGTCGCTCAATGGGTGAGCCAGGCAAAAGGTGTTTCTTCCCATCTCTTGAACGTTCAATTCTCTCCTACACCTCGGTTTACATGGCAAGAGAGTTATGGAGTCATGACATTCGGCAAACGACATTTAGATCAAGTGAAAGCCTATATCAAACACCAAAAAGATCACCATTCCAATAACACCTTGAATCGCTGGTTAGAACTTATCGAAGAGTGAACACATAAATTATAACGATGTTCAGTATAGATATGGCTTTTTTAGCCCCATTCATGGGGCTTTGTATCGGTAGACGGAGGGTTTACCCTCCGTGATGAAATGATCCTAAAGGCCTTATGACATCCTGGTCTGACCCAACACCCATCGCCATCCCTGACGACCTGCGCGAGGCCATCGGCGGTCATCCCGTTGTGGCGGAGCGTCTGGTGCGCGGCGGCATCACCACCCCGCAGGCCGCGCAGCGATTTCTCTTGCCTGCGACGTACATCCCGGCCTCACCGTATGATCTGCCCGATATGGCGCAGGCGGTCAGCCTCTTGCAGCAGGCCATCCAGCAGCAAAAACGCCTCCTCGTGTGGGGGGATTTTGATGTCGATGGGCAGACCTCAACGGCGCTGCTGGTGGCCGCCCTGCGTGATCTTGGCGCTCAGGTGACGTTTCACATCCCCAACCGCTTCACCGAAGGTCACGGCATCTCGCTGTCCACGCTGCCTCCCCTGCTTGAGGGCGTCGATGTGCTGCTGACGTGCGATACAGGCATCACCGCGCACGAGGCCATCGATTATGCTCAATCGCACGGCGTGACGGTCATCATCACCGATCATCATGCGCTGCCGCAGGTGCTGCCCCAGGCCGCCGCTGTCATCAATCCGATGCGCCTGCCCGCAGGCCATCCCATGCGTGAGCTTCCCGGCGTTGGCACCGCCTATCAGTTGATTCGGGCGCTGTACGGCGATCAATCGACGGATCATCTGCTGGATCTGGTGGCGGTGGGCATTGTCGCGGATGTGATGGTGCTGGTCGATGATACGCGCTACTGGCTTCAACGCGGCCTTGAGATATTGCGGACAAATCCGCGTCCGGGGTTCAAGGCGATTCTTGAACGCGCCAATATTGACCCGATCAATGTCACCGAGAGCGATATTGGCTTTGCGCTCGGCCCGCGCCTCAATGCCCTGGGCCGCCTCAGTGATGCCAATTCTGCCGTTGATCTGCTTACCACGCACGATCAAGCCCTGATCGCGGAGCAGGTCAATGAACTTGAAGGCCTGAATCAGCAGCGGCGCTTGCTGACACAGCAAGTCTATGATGGGGCACAGAAACAAATCGCGGATGATCCTTCGCTGCTGAAATATGCAGCGCTGGTTGTCTCAGGAGAGGGATGGCATACAGGCGTGGTTGGCATTGTCGCCAGCCGTCTCGTCAATGAGTATGGCTGTCCTGTGATTGTGCTCTCAGAAGATAAGGATCATGCCAGCGGCTCGGCTCGATCTGTTGCAGGCTGCAATATCATTGAGGCGATTCACACACAGGCCGCTCTTCTGGATCGTTATGGTGGTCATACGATGGCCGCCGGATTGAGTCTCTCGACAGACAATATTTTTGCCTTTCGGCGCAGACTGTCGCAGGTGGTACGCGAGACGCTTGGCAAAACCGATATTCAGCCGCAGCGTCACATTGATGCCTATGTGGATTTCTCTGATATCACACTCGCGTTTGCCGATGATATTGGCCGCCTTGCCCCTTTTGGCAATGGCAATCCTGCGCTCACATTGGCGACGCGGCGTGTGCGTGTCAAAAGTCAGCGTACCTTAGACCGTCGCGGTGATCATCTGGAACTCAAGATTGAAGACGAAGCGGGGCATGAACAGCGCGTGATCTGGTGGTCGGGAGACAGCGATGCCGTTCCCATCGGATTGTTTGATCTGGCTTACACGGTACGGCCTAATATCTTCAAAGGCCAGCGCGAAGCCCTGATCGAATGGGTCGAGGCGCGTTCGATTGAGGGAGAAACCTTCTTAAAGAAGGCCGCACCTTCTTATATTGTGCTCGATTATCGGCAAAATCTTGATCCGTATTTTCTCCTTAAGCAAATTCAAGACACCTATGAAGATGTGCTTGTCTGGCGCGAGGGAGTCTCCAATGTTGGGGGTGTTGATCGCTATCATCTGCACAAGGCCCAAACATTGGTGGTCTGGACGATGCCCGCCGATCCTTTTATATGGCAATCCGCGCTGCAAGCAGTTCAACCGAAGACGCTGATTCTCTTTGCACAGTCGTCCCCTTTCGATCAGCCTCAATCTCTCTTGTCTCACATCGCTGGATTGCTCAAATATGCCTATCAGCGGAAAGGTGCGAGAATCCAGATCAATGATCTCGCTGGGCTGACGGGACATACTGAGAAGGTCATCCAGGTCTGTATTCAGTGGTTCAATCATCATTCAGAGTTTTTATTGACCCCTCTTGATCAAGATCTTTATCAGATCAATCAGGATAAAACGCGGATACCATCTCAAGATAAAACGCATCTTGATCGGCTTCAGCAGCTTATCATAGAAACAAACGCCTATCGTCACTACTGGAAAGTGCAAGCTTTTAACCAGGATGATCTTAATGAGTAAAAGGTCAATTCTCGGGATAGCCTCCATTTTCCGACGAGTATCTGGATCTATTGGAGCTTAAGATCGGCCAAAGACTGAACAATTAGCAAGTTAACAATGAAGGCAATGCTTCCCTCACAAGGTTTTTGGCATTTCGAATTGCTTCATTCGCCGCGTAGTATTCGTTCATCAGGTCGCCAGAGGTGGCCTCGCCTTTGTTCCAGCAATACCTCCCAGCAGTATTCGAGTTGCGGTCATACGTCTCGCTCCAATCGGCCCAACCAGAGTGTCTTCAAATGCGAATCCTGTGGGCACGTAGATCATGTGGATACGAATGCGGCGGTCAACATCGGACGACGGGCGGCAGTCAAACCGCCATACGCGGTGTATATGTTGGGCGTAAAGCCCGTCACGACTGCAAGCCTCCGCCTTTAGGCGTGGGGTGTTTGACGCCAAGTCCATCATCTAAGGCGCTGTGTTGCGAGGAGAAAAATCGACCAATGTTCCGCATTGGCCCAGGAGCCTCCTCTTATCACGGCTTAGAGTCATCCTTTGCGGATTTAAGCAGACTCAGGACAAGCTGACCTGTGGCATCATAGGCCACGTTCACAAAACCACCGCATACGTCGACTAGCTCCGGCACATGACGGACATAGCGTCCGCGTTCGCCATTATGGGCTAGAAGCGCTTCCACAATAAAGTAAGGCCCCTGGATCGTGACACTCAGCGAGTCGGGTTGTAAGCCCGCGATTGTCGTCTGAATTTTAAGCGTTTCCAACGTTTCTCTCACATCGATGTGTGTTACAGATCGTGTGTTGCCCCAGCCGACAGAAGAACTCACCGAGCGGGTCTGTATGGCCGTCTCATCGTGCTGACTGTTTTCCATGTGTGCCTCGACATGACACTCAAATAATGTTTTTCAGATTATTCCATATCTGAGCACAAGATAAGTAGGTATTGTGGCCTACTAAAGTCAAAGATGAGCCATATGACCCAATCGACAATCCGCCTGCCTAAATGTTCACAGGTAGCATTCATGATGTAGCAATGCACCTTGCCTATAATGGACACCATATCGGACTATTTTTGGAGATAAGGTGATGCGCTCACGCCAGGCCCTCGACATGCAGCAAAATCAACAGGTTGAAAATAGCGAACGCTCAGGCCGCCGGCTGGCCCACAGCTTAAAGGCTGAGTTTGATTCACGGCGCACACCGCTCGAACATGCCGCAGATCGGCTGACGACGCTCTTTGGCAGTATGCCATTTTTGATGCTGAATATGGCAGTGTTTGCCATCTGGATTGCGATCAATCTGCGCGTGATTCCCGGCCTTCAACCGTTCGATCCCTTTCCCTTTCCCTTTTTAACGACAGGCGTCTCGCTGGAAGCCATCTTCCTGGCGATTGTCGTGCTTGTCTCGCAAAATCGCGCTTCGAAGATCGATGATTTGCGCCAGGAGGTGATGCTTCAACTCAATGTTTTGACCGAGGAGGAGCTGACAAAGATGATGAACATGCTGTCTTTGCTGCTGGAGAAGCAGGGCATTGATATGTCGGAAGATATGGAACTCAAAACCATGCTTGAGCCAACCAATGTCGAAAAGATTGAAAGATCGCTTGAAGAGCAATTGAACAACGGCAGTGCCGACACTGTGCTAACGTCTGAAAGCGTCGCTGCGTCTACGAACGCCTCCTAAACTGCTTCAGGACTGCCCCTCTTGCGTGATGATCCACTCGTTGACCAGTGATGTGACAAGATCAGACTGCTCTAAAGCAACCATATGTCCGCCGCCCGCAATCATGTGCAGGGTCGCATGAGGCATCCGCGCCTGCAAATCCTCTTGCAGGGCGGGCGGCGTCATGCGATCTAACGCCGCTCCCAGGATCAGGGTGGGCAGGGTCAGTTCCGCAAGGCGCGGGCGCACATCAAACTGAGAGCAGGCGTAATAATCGCCGAAGATGACCTGTGGCGGCGTTTGCAGCAGAAGCTTGAGGCTTTGATCGCGCCACGTTTGCGGCACATCTTTGGCCCATTCCCATTTCACGATCAGGCTCACCGTCTCAACAATCTTTGTGCCAATCCCATCCAGCAGCGACGGGCTGACGGGCAGATGAGCACCCGTCGCCAGCAGGATCAGGCCGCGCACGCGCTGCGGCATGGTCAGGGCCAGCAGTTGGGCGATTGCGCCGCCCATGCTGTGGCCCATGACATACACCCGCGGCACGTTGAGCGCATCGAGGAAGGCCGTCATGGAGGCCGCATAATCTGCAATGCGATTGTAACTGGGCGGATCACTGCGCCCGTGTCCCGGTAAATCCGGCGCGAGGCTGTGCAGCTTGCGGAGCGAGATCGGGAAATCAAGATGGGTGGCCGCCGCCCCATGAATAACCAGCAGCGGCGCTCGCGTCTCATCGGCCACACGATGATCGATATACCAGATTTTCCCGCTTTTGAGATCAGCGTAAGGCATCAGCCGCGAATCCCGCTGTGCATCTGCGTGTGGATCATGCCATTTGCATCCACCCAGGCGATGGCGATTTTTTCCGTCGAATGCGCTGCGCCCACACCGCCATCATGATCGACCAAAATGATGCCCGCCTGTGAGTCCTCATAATAGCCGTTGATGTAGGCAATCGCGCCATCCGCCGCTTCCTGGGCGCTGTAGCCCTGGGCGATGAGATCGACAGCATGTTTGGACAGCAGCACGCGCATGATATTCTCGCCGACACCCGTCGCACTTGCGCCGCCCCAGCGATTGTCGGCATAGCCGCCTGCGCCAAACAGCGGCGTATCGCCCACGCGTCCCGGCATTTTGTCCGGTACGCCGCCCGTGCTGGTCGCCGCCGCCACATGCCCCTGCTGATCAATTGCCACCGCGCCGACTGTGCCCATTGGTTCGGCGTGCTCCTGATTGTGAAAGCGATTGAACTCGTCCTGCGTGACAAAGAAGAGATTCGACATCTTGGGGAAGCCAAATTGTAAGGCCAATGCATCCGCCCCCGCACCCACAACGAAACAGTGGCGCGTCTCGGCCATGACCTTGCGGGCCAGCGAGATCGGGTAGCGCACATGCTTGACGCCCGCCACTGCCCCAAAATCGTGCTTGCTGCCATCCACAATCAGGGCATCCATCTCGACTTCGCCCAATTGATTCAGATAGCTGCCAATCCCGGCATCAAACAACGGGAAATCTTCCAGAATATTGACCGCTTTCTCAACGGCATCCAGCGCACTGCCGCCCGATTGCAAAATCTTCCAGCCCTTCGCCACCGCCTCGCGCAGAGAGTCGGATTTAGGCAAATCCTGGTCATCGGGCCAGGGGCCAGCGCCGCCATGAACGATCATCGTGGGCTGCATAGTCTCTCCCTTTCATAGGGTGTCAGATTGCAAAAGTGGGCCGATTGTAGCACGTTTGGGATTGACGCTCTATCCAGGGCAAGGCATGATTTGACGCTTCACCCACGCAGAGAGAGAGATCGATGACGACCTACAACCCCCAAAACGACGCCCCCCTTCAGGACACGCAAAAATCCTTTGCCGCCACCCTGGAAGACGCCGCCGCCTTGCTGGATGGTGAGCAGACCGTAACTGTACGCCAGATGCTCAAACTTGTTGGTGAGCAGGGCTTGCTCATCCTGTGCATGATTTTGATGCTGCCCTTTTTGCTGCCCATCTCCGTACCCGGCGTCAGCACTGTCTTCTCTATCGTGGTGATTCTGGTCGGGATTAGCGTCACCACCAATTGGCTGTGGCTGCCCGAACGCATCATGAATCGCCACATCGATGCCAAATCCATGAGCAGTTCCATGCGAAGCGGGGCCAAAACCTTCGCCCGCATCGACAATATTATCCGCCCGCGCCTGCTGTGGCTGACGCATACAGGCACGATGAACCGCGTCAACGGCCTCATGCTGATTTTTGGTGGCATTCTGCTCATCTTCCCGCTGGCGATTGTGCCCTTCTCCAACACGTTGCCCGGTTGGGCGATCCTGCTGCTGGCCGCTGGCATCGTGCAGCGCGATGGGCTGATGGTCGTGTTGGGCTATGTGCTCACCGTTTTAAGCGTGATCTATTTTGGCGGCTTGTTCCTGGCAGCGGGTCTCAGCATTCAGGCGCTTGCAGGAGCGTAACGTCCTTAACCCCTCACCACCCGGCCTCCTCTCCCACAAGGGGCGAGGAGGTGCAGAACAGGGCACAAAAGCTCCCCTCCTGTGAAGAGAGTAAGCGACACACCTTATAAAACCTCTCCAAATTGAGATTAAGTTGGACAAAGCTACCGTTGTCGCCCTCATTCCCGATCTGGTCTCGCCTGATGAGGCGGTGCGTCATGCCGCCTTGCGAGCGTTGTACCAGGGAGATGAGGCGGCGGCGGTGCTGCTGTGCGATCAATTTGCAGCGGGCCTTAACGAGGCGCAGGGCTGCGCGGTGCTGGAGGTGCTCGGTGAGATGGGCGGGTTTGACGCGCTGATGCTGCTTTTGAGTGTCTTCTATTTTGATCCGCGTCCACGCATCAAGCAGGCGGCGGCGCTGGCCCTGGAGCGCAATGCCGCCAATCTCAACGCCGAGGAGCGGGCTGATATCACGGCGTATTTGCGCGACTCTTAAGGGCTTACCCTCACCCCAACCCCTCTCCCAAGAAGAGGTAGAGGGGATGCTTACACATTCAATCATCCATATGACCCCGTGTATGGCAGATGTACTTCTCAGGATATGTCGTTATTTTTACTAAATATTCTGTCAATATCCTTTTAACATAGCAGGTAACGATCTTGTCCTTCACCCCTCTACCGTGCAAATGGGAGAGGGGCCGGGGGTGAGGGCCAAAACATCAGCGTGGCAGCCATGTCGCCAGGAAATCCAATCCATCGATCCATTCGCCATTCACTGCCACCTCCCAATGCAGATGCGGCCCGGTGCTGCGGCCCGTATTCCCCACGAGGCCGATGATCTGCCCCTGCTCCACCGTCTGGCCGCGCTCGACATTGAACTGCGAGAAATGGGCATAACCCGTATAGATGCCCTGGCCGTGATCGATGAGCACGTAGTTGCCGCGAATATCCAGGCGGCCCGCAAAGACGACTGTGCCGCGTGCCATTGCTGCCACTGGTGCGCCACTGGGAGCGATAAAATCCCATCCGGTATGGCGCGTTTGCGTATTTTGATTCATGACGCGGTACTGCCCAAACGCCGACAGAATCTCACCTTTGAGCGGCAGCGTGAAGCCTTTGTCATCCCACAGCCGCATCGGTTGGCTTTGCAGGATCAGCGCATCTAACTTGGCAAATTCATTGCGTTCGACTTCGGGATCAGTCAGATAGCTGCGATCCGCAGGCAGGCTGAACGCCTGATTGAGGAATGAAGCATCTGTGATCGTGATGGTGGTTTGCAGCGTGCTGTCAAGGCCCTGACTGTCGCGGATGAGCAGCGAGAGCACATAATCACGCGGTTGCATATCGATGGTGGCGACGACGAAGGCATACCAGCCGTCGGAGAACTGGACGAAGGGATACTGCATATTGAGCAGCATAGCCCGCGCCTGCGCCACATCGCCACTCAGCTTGACGACAGCAATATCGCCTTGTTTGATCTGTTTGGCGTAAATGTCGGCGCTGATGTTCGTCCCCGTGAGGACTTCAACAGGCACAGGCTGTATAGGAGTCGGAATCGGGGCGATAGTGAGTGAGACAGGCACATCCTGGGCCGCGCCCTGCGTGCCGATCAACAACAGCAGTATGAGAACCATCCACAATCCACGCCGCATAGCTATTCCCCTGATGAGGTCACAATGTCGCTATGGTTATGGCACAGGGAGATTTTGTACAGGGGCAGATAAAGACTCATAACGGTTAGCTTTGGGGCAAAGCGGCACGGTGAGGCAGGTTAGCAGATAGTAATGATTCAGCTATCCATGAGAATCACGGGTTTATAGGGGCAGGATATATCCTGCCCCATTTGCAGCAACTTAAGCAAATCACCCGTCGTCCGACTCGCTTTTGTCCTGTCGTCAGGGGTTGAAAACCCCTGCCTTGCCTTTTGCGGGACTGAAAGTCCCGCTCAAACCATCTTTTTGGGCGTGTTTCAGCGGGGTTTTCAACCCCGCAACATGGGAGACAGGGACTTTCAGTCCCTGGCGCAAGCGATTTTGCCATGTC
>DAOTUR010000119.1:0-4299 GCA_034436915.1 Anaerolineae bacterium | reverse complement strand
TAGGCTTTTTCCAGCAGCTCAGCGGGCGGAATAATATACAGGATGCCACCGCTGGAGGCGCTGCCTGTCCCCATGCGCCAGCCTTCATCGGCCTTCTCGCTCGGCGCAAACAAATCGGCATTGAATGGCAAGTTAGTGGCCTCCGCCAGCAGCGCCAGCAAATCCTGTTCGCCCTGTACACCCTGGGGCGGCAGCGGCGTCAGCGTCGGCGTGAGGGTGATGGTGGGTGTGAGCGTCGGGCTGGGAATCGGCGTCTCTGTTGGGGTATTCGTCGCGGTTGGGACAGGCGTGTTTGTCGGTGTGGCGCTCGGCGGCAGCGGCGTATCAGTGCTGGTGAGCGTGGCCGATGGCACAACCGCTGGAATCAACGTGTTGGTCGCAAAAGCTGCCAGGGGCAGACTTGTCTTGACGACTGTCGGGGCGATCTCGGTTTTCAGCGGCGCTTGTGTCGGCTCATCGGTGACGATTGCAGCGGCGATGCTGCTAGGCCGTGTCTGCGGGGTCGCGCTGATGGTGACAGCGATGAGGGGATCAATGTCTTGGGGCCGATTGACCAGCGCCAACAGCGCCACCAGCAGCAGCGCCGCTCCAATCCCGCCGCCCACCAGCAGGCGGCGCGGCAGTCCACGCCCCATGCGATAGCGTTCACCTTCATACGGCTCGACATCGGCCACGATATACGACTCAATGCGCGGCGTCGGGTCATCGGTGGCAGGCGCGGCATACTCCGCCGCCCGATCAATCACCGTGTACCAGTGACGATACAGGCCATAGGCGGGATGCCGATCAATGAACATGGCGCGGAATAACTCATTGAAGCGATCCAGCCGCCGCGTGCGCCGCTCATCGGTTTGATACGCCTCGACAAACGCCCGATACGTATCGCGCCACTGCCGCAGTGTGCCGCTGTAGGCCTCGCCCAGCAGCGAGTCCGTCACATCGACCTGATGCCGATGCACACGCTCGACCAGATCATCCGGGCCATCAGGCCGTGATTCAATCCGCGCCCGCATGTCACGCCCCTGGATGTGCAGCTCTGCCGCCGCACTCATCAAATCCATCAGCCATTGGCGCGGCCCGCTGAGATCAAAATGGGCGTTCTGTTCCAGATCTGCCAGCAGCTTGAGGGCCGTTTCCAATTTCATGCCAGCCGCTTTAAATTCGCCGTCGGCCCAATCTTTCAGCGATGCCTCGACCTCTTGCAGCGCACGGCTGGCAGGCTGGAGCGCTTTGGCCTGGGGGCTGCTTTCCAGTTCACGCCGAATCGCCGTCAGATTCGGGAGCGCGGTTTTGCCCTGAGCCTGCGCCAGAATGCCCTGTGCGGCGGAAAGATCACGCTGGCGGGCCACATAATCATTGATGCTGCGGACGACGATATGCTGTTCGCCCTCCGGCAGCGTCTTGAGCGCGGCCTCGCGCCAGAAGGTCGAATCGGATGTCAGGCCCTCATAGGCGTCCAGGCTGCACCGCATGAGATAGTGCAGGAACAGCAGCCGCAGGCCCGCCGTACTGTGCCGCGTATACGAGGCGACCAGCCCGCGACTCATGGCCTTGAGATAGGTTTCAATCGAGGGCATCTGCGCCGTGAACTGGTCGAGGAGCTGCTTCTCCTCTTTGCGCCACAGCGATTCAATCGTCTCAAGCACACCCTGCGTCCGTTCCAGATTGATCACGCCGCCGCGCTCCACCCATTCACCCGTGATGCGGGACAGCGTGTGCAGGCGTGTCGCCGCCGTGCGTTCGGCCTCGCTGCGTGCGCCCTCAAGCGCCTGCTGTCCGAGCGTCTCGGCTTCGGCCAGCCGCCCGCGATCCCAGGCAATCCAGCCATCGGCCAGCGCCCGCCCCACGCCGCCCGGAATGGCATAACGCTCGATGAATTGGGCATTGGTGACGCTAGTCGTCCACTGCGCCAGCCATTGGCTCAGGGCCGGGCTGAGCGATTTGACCGCTTCGGCGGCATCGCGCAGCGCCGTATCGACGCTCTCACGATCCCCTTCCAGCACAGCCGCCAGACAGATGTTCCAGGCGTCGCCCGCCGTCCGCAGATTGTCCAGAATCTTCGTCAGCGCGTCATCGGCCAGCACGCGGCTGTAAGGCAGCAAATCATCATAGGTCTGATGGAGCCACGCCTGCAAATCCGTCCCATCGGCCATCGGCGCATAACGATGGGCGCTATCAAGCCGATCATACAGCCGATCCAGCAGCCGTTCGAGTTCATCCCAGATGGGATTGAGCGGGTCAATCGCACGGCTGCTGTTGAGGGCATCGAGCGCTCCGCGTGGGCTGGCTGTCGCCTGCCGACTGATGACATGCATATTATCGGCCAGCGTCATGGCGGCATTGAGCGCCCGTTCCAGCGCCGAAAACGGCAGCTTGGAGGCGGAGATTTGATGTTGCAGCGCGAAGGTTTGCAGCAGCGGATTCAATGCGCTCACATGATCGACGAGCAGGCGGTACTGCGTGAGGAGCTGATTGACATCCATCAAGGTGGTGGTGGCAATCTCCTCAATCAGGCGCTCACTCTCATTGAGCAGACTGCGGGCCTCCTGTGCGGCATGGCCCTCTTTCGCCAGTTGGCGCAGCGTGGTGTTGACGCGGTAGAGATTGGGGCGCAGCAGCAGCACATCGGCCAGATGCGCCGAGATGCGTTCGGCAATTTGCCATTGCAGCACGCGCTGGGCATCATCCTCCGTCGAATCGAGCAGGAGCAGCGTGGCGGCGGCCTGGGCATGGCCTTCCAGCAGCAGCCCTATCGCATTCACAATCGGCTCCGGGATGGGCGCGAGTTCGGTTTCGCTCAGCAACACGCTGATATCGAGCAGCGCCCCGACGCGGCCCACCGTCTCCGGCCCGGCCTGACTTTGCAGTTCGCGCAGCAAATCGGCGGCTTTGCGCCACAGGCCCTGATTCATATAAATCCGCACCGCATCCAGATCCGCGCCCACGCTCAGATCGCGCAGCCGATTCTGAATCTCAAGGCGGGCCTGGCGCGCAGTGGGATAGCCGGGGTCTTGCACCAGGGCTGGCTCAAGCGCCGTTTGCAGATCGCGCAGTTCGGCCTTCGACAGGCTGCCCTGACGCAGCTTGTCATTCACCAGCGCCACCGTCGCGTTACGCTGCTGATCCAATGGGGCTTTATAGCGCGTCAGATCGGCCCGCAGTTCCTGGATGCCGGGATAACGATAGCGCGGGTTGGGATGCAGCGCCTTGCTGACGATCTGCTGCAATTGGCTGTGAACGCGCTGATCGTCATCGCCAAAATCGAGCGCAAAAGCAGCCGAGGCATCACGCGGCACATCGGCGCGGCGGCCCCCGGTGAGGATGAAATACAGCAGTTCACCCACCTGATACACATCGGTCTGGCGGCTGATGCCCTGCGGCGTGACGGTATCGCCCTCCAGGAAGACCGCATTGCCCCAATCGATCATCTTGAGGCGGTAGGTATCGCGGTTCCAGAACAGATGCCGCGCATCGACATCGTTATAGATGATGTCACGGGCGTGGGCCGTCCGCAGCACATCCAGCAGCGCATCGACAATCACAAGCATCTCAAGTTCAGGCAGGCGTTCGCCGTTCGCGGCCAGTTCCGCCGCGAGATCGGCCACCGTCACGCCTTCGACGCGCTCCATCACAATATATTGATGCACCACGCCGCCCACATGGAAGCTGCCATCGCCCAACAGGGCCGCCAGCACGGGATGGCCCGCCAGCCGCTTGAGGGCGCGGCGCTCATTCAGGATGCTCACCTCCTGCACGGCGCGGATGGGCGGCGCATCACCGGGAGCGGGGCGTTTGATGACCACAGCGCGATCCTGCCCATCAATATCCACAGCCCGCAGCGTCTCGCCAGAGCGCCCACGCGGGTAAATAAAATCGTAGCGATAGCGATGATCGAAGAGGCTTTCGGCCATTCAATAATTCCTCAAAAATTCTGTCTCAGGCGCGGCGGTCATGCAACCATTTTACGGCGGGATGGGGGGGATGCAAGTGCAATCACGGGGCGTGCAGCCGAGGGAGGGGTAAAGAACAGCGTGGTGCGGCCTGCCATCCGTTCATTTGAGATGGGATTGTCGTAGGGGCACGATGCATCGTGCCCCATTTGCAGCAATTTAAGCAAATCACCCGTCGTCCGCCTCGCTTTTGTCCTATCGTCAGGGGTTGAAAACCCCTGCCTTGCCTATTGCGGGACTGAAAGTCCCGCTCAAACCATCTTTTTGGGCGTGTTTCAGCGGGGTTTTCAACCCCGCAACATGGGAGACAGGGACTTTCAGTCCCTGGCGCAAGCGATTTTGCCATGTC
>DAOTUR010000118.1:0-13921 GCA_034436915.1 Anaerolineae bacterium | reverse complement strand
AAACCATCTTTTGGGGCGTGTTTGGGCGGGGTTTTCAACCCCGCAACACGGGAGACAGGGACTTTCAGTCCCTGGCGCAAGCGATTTTGCCATGTCATGAGGCGGATGGGACGGTTATTCATATGGCTCAAAATCCTTAAGTTGGTGTATATGGGGCGCGATGCATCGCGCCCCTACAACGGCGTTTGTCGCATGGATAGGTGAATGATTATGTTTTAATACGGACAGAGCATCAGCGCTGTATAGGTCGGGCTGTTGGAGCCATAACGATTCATCAAAGCCAGCGTATCTGTCTGCGCTGTGATAATCTCCTGCACAGCGCTGCACGCCTGATGCAGATCCGAGCTGGCTTGCAGTGCATTGGCGAATTGATAAGCCATCGCCACATACGGCGGCTGTCCCTCAACAGGCTGATCGGGCGGGAAGGCGGCGGCCAGCTTTTGAATGATCTCGTTCAGCGCTGCCGTGTTGCCCGTATAGGCATGAATCAGCATCATGCGGTACAGGGAATAGCTCAACAGTGTTGAACTCTCATCATTGAACCATGACTCAAGTTTGGGATTATCGAGCGCCAGTTGAAACAGCGTCAGCGCTCCCGGCATATCCAGCTTGGAGAAGGCTTTGTCGGCCTCATGGATGACCTGAATGCGATAGCGCGGCTCATCCAATTGAATGATGGACAGCGTATACACTGAGCCGTTCCAATCGTACACATTGAGGCCCGTCCGCAGTGGCCCCGTCGCGGATGTACCGCCGCTCTTGAGTTCGAGCACGATTTCGGTCACGGCGTCGTTGTCGATATCTTTCATCACGGGCAGATTCAGGCCGATAATCGCTTGATCGAGCCGATTGATGAAGCGCCCCTGGCGACGATCCCAGCCGATGGCCTGCGTCTCATACTGGCACGCCTCGCCCTGGCAGACAGACCGCGCAAACACGACATCGCCCGCAAAATCACGGTTGAGATCGCCCACCCACAAAATTTGCGGCGGCGCGGCATTCTGCGATTCGATGCTGAAGCGCGTGACATAACGGCCATCGGCGCAGCCCATGATCCACAAGTGGCCGATCTTGTCCGAGGTGGTGTAGGCAATCAGCCAATCCAGCGTGCCGACGCCGGTGAGGTCTTTGGATTGGAACGTGCCGCGCTCATCGATGACGCTGGCTTTCATGGCCTTCTCAATGCTGGCGATATCGGCCCCACCATTGAGTTCGTCCAGGACGGCCTGCTGCAAGCTGTCACCGGTGGGCAGCGTGGGCGCCGGCCGATTGGCGACAATGGGCGGACAGGTGGCGTAATCGGACGTGGCGGTGGCACGTCCCCCCAGGGCCTCGATAGTGGCCGGATTTGACAGCGTGTTGATGAGTGGGCGGCTGGCGGCAGGCGTGAGAATCCCGTCGATGCGCTGGCCGATGGTCATCGTGGGGAAGGGAATAAGCGTGGGCCGCAGGACTGCCGCTTGTTGCGGTTGGCAGGCCGTGAGCACACACAGTAAAAGCAGGGTGAGAGCAATCGAGAGACGTTTCATAGCGCAAAGTATAGGCTGTCGCACAATTCTCGCCCAGGGCGAGGTTCCCGCTAAACGCCGATCTCTACCACATCAACACCTATCGCATATACCACTCATTGGTAGGGGCGCAGCACGATGGGAGGTGTATACGATAACGTGGTCACGACTTTTGCATTCCATGATAGGTGAATGATTACCTTTTGCATTCCATGATAGGCTTACAACGGTTCACAGCGTTTTTGTAGGGGCGACCCCTGGGTCGCCCCTACGATAACCCCACCTCAAATGAACGGACGGCGGGATGCGCCACGCTGTTCTGTATACCCACCAGCACGCTGCGCCCCTATAGATGCGCCCATGACTGATATAATTTTGTCTCACACACGAGGAGATGAATCACCGATGCAGACAACAACACTCGCCGTGCAGATTCGTCAAGCACGCCTTGAGGATGACGCGCTGATCAAACAGATGATCCGCGATGCCCGCCTCGACCCGACCAAGCTGCTCTGGCAAAATTTTCTGCTGGCGGAGGTCAATAATGAAGTCGTCGGCATCGGGCAGGTGCGGCATCATGCCGATGGAGCGCACGAATTGGGCAGCCTCGTCACCAAAAAAGGCTATAAGGGCAAAGGGATTGCCGCGCAGATCATCGCGGCGCTGGAAGCCCGCTATGACAAGCCGATGCATCTCTTCTGCCTGAGCAAGATGGAGACGTTCTACAATCGCTTTGGCTTCCGCCGCGTGGAGGATGGAAAAACGCTGCCCTGGGCGCTGCGCCGCAAATATCGCCTGACGCATATCGTGCGCCTGTTCGGGATTCGCGTCATCATTATGCGGAAGGATTAGCAGGGGAGGCTCTACCAGCCCGGACACGGCAGGCCGTGTCCCTACAGGTGTCATGAATATGTGTAGGGACGCGGCGTGTTCAGTTATTCTCGTTCGAGTTGATCGAGCATCTCGCGCTCTTTAAGCAGGTTCCGCACGCGCACAAACAGGCTTGCGACATACAGCGCGACGCTGCCAAAGGCAACCGTCAGGCCAAGATACAGATAGGCGGTGGTATCAGGGGTCATGATTATGCATCTCCCAGAATATCAGCGCGGCGCTGGCGCAGCGATTCCATCGTATTTTCCAGCCGCACACGCCACCAGATCAACACAGGCGTCAGCAGTACCGCCCACACCATCAGCGTGTAGGACATGGTGGTGAGCATTTCACGCGGCATCTTGAAGCCGCCTGTCGTGCTGCTGGCCGGGCTGCTGCCAATCACGGCAGGGTGGATCGTGTCGGGGCGGATGCGGATGATGATCAGCGTGAAAATCGCCGTGACGATGGCGAAAATCCCATAGACTGAGGCAAAACGGCGGCGGTTCTCAACATTTTCAATCCCGCTGCGGAGCATGAGATAGGCCGCATAGGTCAGGAAGGACACGGCGGCAGAGGTCAAGCGCGGGTCCCACGTCCACCATGTATTCCAGATCGGACGCGCCCAGATTGAGCCTGTGGCGAGATTGATGAAGGCGAACACCAATCCGACCTCAACCCCGGCCAGCGCCAGCGTATCCCACTTGGGATTGCGCGTGCGGAGATATTGAACGCCGCCGACCACTGTGACGCAGAAGGCAATGAACGCGCCGAAGAAGGATGAAATGTGGGTGTAGAAAATCCGCTGGACATCGCCCTGGGCTGAATCCTGTCCGGCATAGGTCAGAGCGAGGATGACGCCCATAACCACGAGCAAAAACGTCACACCGCTGAGGCCATAAAGTACGCTCGTGCGGCCAGCGGTATATTTCGCCTTTTCAGGCGCGACTGTCTGGGGGGCAATCCCCGGCAAGCGAGTTGATTCAGCGCTCATGGGCTGTCAAATCTCCGTCAAAATCTACAAAAATCTACGAAAACTTTATCTATTGTAATGTGCTATTTTTCACATGTAAAGAGGTCTATGAAATAACTTTACACTCACTGTGATAAAAAATCGCCGCGTGATCAGGAATTTACAAACCCGTAAAACTCCCGATCATTCCTCAACCACAAAGCGAAAGGCCACCGCGCTCATCGTCAGATAGGCTATATCCATCATGACCAGGATACCGAGCCAGCCCTGCCATTCTGCTGCATCGCGCCCTGCCACCAGCGCACTCGTCGCCCGCACCGCCGCCAGCAGCAGCGGCAGCGCAATCGGCAGCAGCGCAACGGGCAAAAGCGCCTCTCTCGCCCGTGTTTGTACCGTCATGGCCGCCAGCAGCGTCCCCGTCGCACAAAAGCCAAATACGCCTGCCGCCAGAACCAGGATCATGGGCAGGGTGAGTATCGTGACGTTGTACAGGATGGTCATGAGGGGCAGCAGAAACAGCGCCACTGCGCCCGTAAACAGGGCATTCGCCAGAAATTTGCCCATAAAAATCGCACTGCGTGGGATCGGTGACAGCAGCAGCGCATCCAGGCTGCCATTTTCGCGCTCGGCGGCCAGACTGCGGCTGAGGCCGACGACGCTGGTGAAGACGACTGTCACCCACAGCACGCCGCCGATCACATCCTGCCGCGCCACCAGATCGAGTTCCAGCGCAAAGCTGAAGATGAGCACGCTCAACAGCGCGAACAGGAGCATCATGCCCACCAGTTCGCGGCTGCGGGCCTCCACCTGCAAATCCTTGCGGATCATCTGCCCGACGACGGGCCAAAAAGGACGTTTCATGGCGTGGGGGTCGTTCCTGTGACGGTGGCAAAACGGGCCGATAAATCCGCTGCTGTTGGCTCATCCGACACAACCTGCCCACGATGCAAAATCACGGCCCGCTGTGCGAGGCGGGCGGCGCGATCCAGCTCATGCGTCGTCATGACGAGCGTGTGAGCGCGTGCATGAGCATCCAGCAGCAGCGCATCGAGCGTGGCGCAGGCTTCGGGATCAAGGCCCGTATATGGCTCATCGAACAGCAGCACATCCGGCCCATGCAGCAGGGCGCGGGCGATGCTGAGGCGCTGCTGCATCCCACGCGAATACGTCCGCACCAGTTGGTCAGCGCGTTTGTGCAGCCCGACTCGTTGCAGCAGGGCGGCGATATGCTCGTCGATATCGGTCTGAGCCAGGGTGTAGAGGCCCGCGAAGAAGCGCAAATTTTCGCGGCCCGTCAGCGAGTCATAGAGCAGCGTCTTGTGGCTCACAAGCCCGATATGCGCCCGCACCTCTTGAATCTCGCGGGGAATCTGCCAGCCGCCAATCGTGATCGTCCCCTGGCTTGGCTGCGTCAGACCGCACAGCAGGCGCAGCAGCGTCGATTTGCCGCTGCCATTTGGCCCCAGCAGCGCGACGAATTGGCCGCGTGGAATCGTCAGCGTGATCTGCTTGAGCACAGGCCGCAGGTCATAGACTTTGCTGACATGATCGATGAGGATGAGCGGCGCGTCGGTTGTCATGCGGTTTGATCCCCTCACCCCAACCCCTCTCCCACAAGGGGCGAGGGGCTTTCCTGACGTGTTGGTCGGTGTCAGTGACGTGGTGATCGATTTTTGCATCAGGTCATAGGTTCACAATAGGGTACGGCATTTTTGTAGGGCGCAGCGTGCTGCGCCCTTGACCAAGATCAACATTTTTGGGCGCAGCGTGCTGCGCCCCTACGTTATTTTCCCGCCGGAGGTGAGGGTTACTGCGGTGTCGCGTAAGCATTCACCTATCCATGCGACAAAGGCCGTTGTAGGGGCGCGATATATCGCGCCCTATGATTTAGGGGATTCAACGTGGGCAGGATGTATCCTGCCCCTACAAACCCACGCTTCTCACGGATAGGTGAATGCTTACGGTGTTGCGGTGGCGGTGGGCATCTGCGGGCCGACGGTCTCAGCGGTGGCGACTGCGCCCGCTTCGGCTGTTGCGGCTGTGCTGTTAATGGCCTCATCGATCAGGGTGGGCAGACGGCTCCAGTTGATCTCAACGCCGTTCAGGAAGACAGTGGGCGTGCCATTGAACGCGGCCAGAGTCTTCACGAAGTCGGCGGATGCTTGCAGCACAGGCGAAGGCGTCGTTGAATTAAGGCAGGTATCAAAGGCGGCAGTGTCTAAGCCGAGGGCCTCTGCGCCGTTGTGCAGGCGGCTGTCCATGAAGGCCAGCGTCCCGAAGTCCTGCCAATCGAACAGGCCATCATGATACTGCCAGAATTTGCCCTGCTGCGCCACACACAGTGCCGCCACTGCCGCCCGCTGGCCGAGCGGGAGATGGCCTGTGCCATACACCGGGATATAGGTGTACTGCACCTGACCCGCCTGAATGCGTTCGAGCAGCACAGGCAGCGCCAGATCATGGAAGCTGCGGCAGGCCGAGCAGTCAAAGCTGCCGATTTCGGTGATTTTGACAGGCGCGTCGGCGCTGCCCAACTGCGGGAAGCCTTCCGGCGATGTGCTTTGCTCAATGCCATCATAACGAGTGGCGTTTTCCGCCTTGAAGGGCGCAGCCGTCTCAATACGCAGGCTGGCGAAGGCCCGCTGGAAGACCGCATCATTCTTGACGACATCGCCCTGTGTGATCGAGCCGACGACAGCCAAGAGGAAGGTATCGGCATCGAGCAGGCGAATGTAGATGATGTTCTCATTATTGGGCTGGCTGTAATCAGCACGGCCCAGGACGACGCTGTTGACGGCGACTTCGCTGATGACGGGCGGCGGTTGATCGGCGGCCACTGGAATTTGCTGGAAAATCTGGACAGCGCGTTCGACAACGCCCATTTCGGGCGGGAGTTGGCTCAGGCTGAAGACCTGAATTTGGGCCAGAACCGTGTCAGGCGGAAGCTGCGTATTGGCCGGGAGCGACTGTAAATCAGTGTTGGTCAGCAGCGTCTTGCCATCCGGCCCGACGGTCAGAAACCAGGTCGTCGGATGCACCAGCGTCAGCGCCCCTACCGTCGATTCTTTTTCGGTCTCAGTGAGCGTGGGCGCGGCCTGCGGTTCCACAGAGATCGCCGTTGGCAGGGCCTGGGTCGGCAAAAGTTCGACGGTGGGGACGACAGCCTCAGCAGTGGCAGCGGCGTCCAGGGTGACGGTGGCGGCGGGTTCTGTCGGGGCAGGGGTCGCGGTGCTCTGCGCCAGGGCGGACGGGATACATAGGGCGCTCATCATAAGCATGAGTGCAAAACGGGTTTTCCAACTCATCGAAAATCCTTTCTGAGACAACATCAATAATGGGAGCCTCCCCATCACAGGCGGTTGACCGCACTGCACGATGAGAGGCTGTTGAGACACATTTATTGGGATGGCGGTGTGTCCGTATCGCCACGCATCAATACGGCCAACTGCGCCTTGAGTTCCTGGCGCTGACGTTGATACGCATCGTGATTGAGCTGGCCCTGCTGATGCAGCAGATCAAGCTCGGCAATACGCCGCACCAGCGCATCAATCTGGCCCTGCGAATTGGGCTGCCGCGCACGAATAATCAAAAATCCAGTCACGACAATCACCAGCAGCAGCAGACCAAGCAGCACCGGGACAAGCGTGTTGCTTGTGACGAGGCGCGGATTGTCAGTGGTGGTGGGCGGCGTCAAGGCTCCGCTGATCTCGTAGCGCAGCGAGTCATTATACGGCGTTTCAATCTGGGCCGTATAGGTGTGGAATGCTTCTCCCTCGGCAATCGGCTTGAGGGTGAAACGCTCATCCAGCAGGCGCAGATGCGTGGGGGCGAGGCGCACCGTCACCGTGCCTTTGATGGCATTGGTGAAGGGCTGATCGACCACCGCGCCATTGCTGTAGGGCAGGTAGTAGGTGAAATTGACGACGTGATCGCCGGGCAGGACGGGCAGCGTATCGATGATGGCCCCCTGCTTGTCGGCCATGATATAGCGGCTCGGATCATCGACTTGCAGCATGACCGCGCCGGGCGGCATCTGGATCAGCAGCGATACCGCCACCTGTCCGCTCTGGGCGGGCAGCGCAAACACGCGATCCGACCCATTGTGATAGGTGATGGTTTGCCCGATGACAAGCCCTGTGCCAACGTTGGCGACGGTCTGCGTCTCGATATCCATGTCGATCTGCGAGATGGTGACGAGGCGCGGGTCTTCCGTCGGATCGTAAACCATGATCGGCAGATCACCGCCGACAGCCGTGTCCGCTGTAAGCACGTTGCTGGTGAAGTTGTTGCCCAGATAGGATACAAATGTCACATAGCCCGCATCGGCGGCATACGGGACATTGGTAAATTCATAGGTGCCGTCGGGCTTGACGGTGGTTTGCAGCGTCTTCAAGCCCGCTGCCACGCTGCCATAGCGCAAAAACACCACTGTATCAGCGGGGACGAAGTTGCCCGCTGTGCCATTCGTGACCGTGCCGCGCAGCGTGAGGCTGGTGGGAGTCACGGCGGGCTTGCCCTGCTTGACGGTGAATTCCCGCGCATAGGCCGCTACCGCATGAATATCGGCATCCGACAGCTTGCCTTGATAGGCGGGCATCTCAGTCCCGACGCCTTCCCGAATGGTTGTGAGATAGGCGCTGTCATCGACGGTGGCGAGGCCTGCGACATCGGTCAGCGCGGCGGCATTGCGATTGTCTTGGATCATCTCCGGCCCATCGCCCTGGCCCGTCTCGCCATGACATTTGGCGCACTCTGCCGCATAGACCTCGGCTCCGCGTGCGATCTGGTCGGCATTGTAGCGCAGCGTATAGACGTACATCGTCACATCCCAGCGCTCGGCGGGCGTGAGCGCGTTTTTCCAGGGCGGCATGAGCTTCTCAAGCTTGCCATTGGTGATGATGCTGAAATATTCCTGTGGACGCTGCTTGCTCACAGCCTCCCAATCGAGGAAGGAGGGGATCGCGCCCACCTGCTTGCTCAGGACGAGTTCGCCCTGTCCGGCCCCATTTGCGCCATGACATGAGGTGCAGTTCGTCTGGAAGATTTTTGCGCCATTGGTTAGATCGGCCAGGCCCTGCGGCTTGCTGATCTCGGTTGGGACTGGCGTGAGCGTGGCGACGATCACCTGCTGGCCCGCCAGACCGCCGCACGCCGCGAGGAGCAGGGTGGCGGCTATGAGACCGATGAGCGTGAAAAGACGATATCTCGACATAAATTTTATCTCTATCCGCATAGAGGGCGACCCATGGGTCGCCCCATACCTGTCGGGTTAAGCTTCTCATCTTTCTCAGAAAGGGAGAAGACCTTGAGACGGCGGCCATTTTCTCCCGTTTTTGCCCTGCCAGACTCGCCTCACATGAGTCGTTGTGACCGATCTGAGGCAGCGTGTGGGGCGTCAGTGGGGAGATAAACCGTGTGGCCGATGGCTTTAGATGCCCACCCTATCACAGTTTTCATTCCTTCATTCCTTAAATCCTTAACCTGACGGCTAGGGGCGACCCATGGGTCGCCCCTACAGATGATTTTATTGAGACAATTGTTATAGGGGCGCAGCACGCTGATCGGTATACGCGATAACGCAGTGAGCCATTGTGACCCGTAAAATCGTGTTGGTGTAGGGCGACCCATGGGTCGCCCTGCTGGAAATGGACATCTTGGGCATAACATGTCAAGCGTAGCCGCCCCTACAACCAACCACGTTTTTATGTCCTGCTACCCGCACGCTGCGCCCCTACAGGTCATATCACAGGCTCGGCAGAATGGGCCGCTGCCTTCTGCACTGCCTGCTCAATCGCGGCATCGATGGCAGCATCATCGGCGCTGATGGACGCGAGGGGCATCCTGTCCAGATCATCCAGCAGCTTGAGGACGATGCTGCCGCGCTCCAGCCATTGTTCGCGCTCGGTGCGGTATTCCTCATCAGCGATTTTGCTCATGGCGTGATCGTCATCCAGGTCGCGGATATTTTGCACCACGCGCTCATAGTAGGCATCTGCCCGCAGGCGCTGGCGCGACATGGTGGCCGCGTCTTCGCTGGAGGCCGTGAACAGCGGGCGCAGCACGATCACGAGGACGATGAGTGTCAGGATGAAGGAAGCAAGAAGACCTTCGAGGCTCATGATGCGCCTCCCGCTGCAATCAGGCGATCCAGCACGGCGGACAGATGCTCATAGGTCACAGGGCCAATCACCATATCGGCCACGACACCATTGCGATCCAGCACATAATTTTCCGGCGCGGCCTGGATGCGATAGCTCTTGGCGATCTTTTCGCCCACATCCGGCCCGTTGACGTAGGTGATGCCGTATTTCGCCATATAGCCTCTGGCATCCGACTCTGTATCCAGCCAATTGACACCGACCATGACGACATTTTTGCCCTGGTAATCTTCGGCGATGGATTGCAAATCCGCCGCTTCCTCATGGCAGGGCGCACACCAGCTCGCCCAGAAATTCACCACGACAATTTTGCCGCGCAGACTCTCCAATGAGATCGGTGTTCCGTCAAACGTGATCAGGCTGAAAAGGGGTGCGGTATCGCCCACCTTCGGCTGAACGCGATTTTGCTGCGCCAGTTGCAGGCCCAACAAAACTGCCCCGATCACAATGCCAAGTACAATCAGCCAGCCCCAACCGGCGCGGCCTGTCGCGGGCGTGCCAGCGGGCGTCTGGAGACGGCGGGGGCGTTTGTCGCCGCCGCGTTCGCCGCTTTCGAGAATGACATCAAGTTCATCCATGCTCATAGGGTTCAAACCATCAATGATTGGTTTTTGAGGGCGCAGCGTGCTGCACCCCTACAGATATCATGCTAATTCACATCGTCTTCGATACGGCTGCGGTAATCATCGCTGACGACAGGTGGCAGCGTGGGCGGTTGATCAGCAGCAGGACGCACCTGCCAGCGGCGAAACGTCCACACACCAACGACCAGCGCCACAATCACCAGAAGCCAGGGTATGACCAGCGAGAGCGCCCGCAGTAGCGGATTTTGCGGAATGCCGACGACCTGATCGCCATAGCGGGCGACAAAATCGTTCACGATGGCATCGGATAACACGCCCGCCAGCAACTGCTGGCGAATCTCCTCTTTCCAGGCCTGACAAGTGACAGTGCCGCAGTCATCCAACTGGATATTCTCGCACACCGGGCAGTACATGCGCTCGGCGACAGCATTCACGTCATCCTGCGTCACGCTGCGCTGCGTGTAAACCGTCCCAATACACAGAATGAGTATGAGGAGGGACACGACATGTCGTGCCCTCAGCGAGGCTACAGCGTGACGCAGCCGTCTCATGCCGCCGCCTTTGCTATTTTAGAGGCGGTTTGCCGCGCTCGTTCCGGCACGGCGTCATGCGGCCATGCGGCGAGAAGCGTCCCCAGGATCAGGATCACGCCGCCCCACCACACCAGATTGACCAGCGGATTGATGTAGATTTTGAAGGTCGCTGTCTGGCCTGTGGCATCCGCGCCCGTGAGCAGCACATACACATCTTTTTCCAGCGTGCTGTACGCGCCGGAAATCGTCATGGCCTGCCCAGGGAAATTGTCGATGCGCGGCGTGATCTGCGTCACAATCTTGCTGTCTTGCAGCAGCGTCAGCGTGGCGGTGTCGATCTCGCGGCCATCGGCGGAAATCCCGCGCTCCAACGCATCGAAGCGAATTTGATATTCGGGCGAGATTTGCACCGTCTCACCCTGGCGCAGCGTCTGGCGCGTCTCCAACTGGAAGAGCGTGCTGCCAATGACGCCGATACCGATGATGGTGATGCCCAGATGCACCAGATAGCCACCGTAGCGCTGCGGATTGCGGCGGAATAAGGCTTGTATCGCCGCCGCCCACGACTCGCGCTTGCCACCGCGCCGTGCTCGTATTCCGCGATAGGTCTCCCACAGCGCCACGTAGCCCGCGAGGAAAGCTGCCGCATAGCCAATCAGCGAGACAAGTGTCGTCGGGCTGGTGAAGACGATGCCTGCCACCGTTATCAGCGTGAGCAGAGCCGGGACAAACAGCGCATTGCCCAATCGGGCGATGGTGGTCGCGCTCCATGCTGAGAGCGGCGCAATGCCCATGAGCAGATACATCGCCAGGAACAGCGGCGGCGTGACCTGCATAAAATATTCTTTGCCGAGCGTGATTTCGGTATGCAGCACCAATTCCGACAGGATCGGTGCGCCAAAACTGCCCCAGAAGATCACCAGCGCCAGCGCCACAAAGATGACATTGTTGAGCACGAACAGCGTTTCGCGGCTGAGCAGGCCCGCAAAGGCATGTTCATCGCGCAGTTCGCCGCGCTGCCAACGCCACACCAGTAGGCCGAGGCCGATGATCGTCATGGTGGCCCAGAAGGTGAGCATCGGGAAGCCGATTTGCGAACGGGCGAAGCTGTGGACGCTCTCGATGACGCCGCTGCGCGTGGCGAATGTGCCAAACAACACGGCGGAGAAGGTCAGCAGGACGAGCACCATATTCCAGACTTTGAGCATCCCACGCTTCTGCTGGATCATGACGCTGTGCAAAAACGCTGTGCCGATCAACCAGGGCAGAAAGGCGGCATTCTCCACCGGGTCCCAGCCCCAGTAGCCGCCCCAACCGAGCACATCATAGGCCCAGCGTCCGCCCAGGATCAGGCCCAGGCTCAGGAACAGCCACGCAATCAGCGTCCAGCGCCGTGTCGCTTTGATCCAGTTGGGCGACAGATCGCCGGAGGCCAGCGCCGCCAGTGCAAACGCAAATGGCACGACGAAGCCCGTGAAGCCCAGATACAGCATCGGCGGATGAATGATCATGCCGAAGTGCCGCAGCAGCGGATTGAGACCCTTGGCAGTCGCGGCCAGTTGGCCTGCATCCGGCGTCAGCGCATTGGCCGGGATCAGCGTCGATTGGATGACTTGCTGCGCTGAGTCGAGCCAGTAACGGGCAAACGGATTTTCAAAGAAGAGGAGCAGGCCGATGAAAAAGGCCAATGTCGCCATCATAACGGCGGTGGCATACGGCATCAGGCGGCGTTCGCTGCGCCAGTTCAGCCAGATGGCGACGGCAGAGAAGCCGCTCATCAGCAGCGACCAGAACAGCAGCGACCCCTGCTGCGATCCCCACAGCGCCGTGATGCGATAAAAAATGGGCGTCTGCGGATTGCTCACCGACCAGACATAGCTGATCTGGTAATCGCCGCTGAGGAGGGCTGTCCACAGGGCGCAGACCGCTATCAGCAGCAGCGGAAAGGTGAGCAGGGCGGCGTTGCGTCCACTCAGCACAAGACGCCCTTGATAGGTGCGTTCGCCGTAGACGCAGGCGAAGATGGCATACAGGGCGGCGAGAAACGCCAGCCCAACAGCCGCAAGGCCGATTTCTGCACTCATAGGAGAAGGCTCTTAATTCGTTTTGACGACGGGATGATTGAGTTCGGGCATACCCTGTCCGAAGCGGCTCGGACATTTCAAATTCAACTCAGTGGCGTAAAACATGCCATCATCGCCCATCTTGCCCGTGAGGATGGCCTGCGCCTCATGCTGGAGCAGATCGGGCATGACCTGATTTTTCATCACAATCTTCAGACGGGTGCGGCTGGGATCGGTCACGGATTCATGCAGCGCTGTCGCCAGATCATCAAATTGGTCGGGGACATGCGCGATGGTGAACGCAAGATCGCCTGTCTTGGGATCATAAACAATCGTATCGCCCAGGACAGCCCCGGTCAGGCGCACCGTCTGGCCGACATAGCTGGCGTTGTGGACGACGCTATCGACGGACAGGAAAAAGCGTGCGCCCGACAGCGTGCCGGACAGGACGAGAATCGCCACGATTGCCAGCAGCACGCCGCCCCCGGCCAGAAATTTGTAGCGCTCCCAGGCGGGACGAGACGTTTTGGATTTATTCGGGAGAGAGGATTTTTCCCAGGTGAGTTGTGCCATGTTAATCGACTCCAGAACACGGACGACAATTGCCTCATTATAGCAGCATTTGTGATAAAAATCACATGATAAATGATATCAGAACAGCGTAAAAATATCCGCACAGCACGATGATTATTCTGGCTTCTTGACACCTTCGCTGGCGGTGGGGGGGATGCTTGCCATCTGATCCGCCGCTGCATTTTGTGCGCTCATGAGCGCCCCGACAGCGATGAGCACGACCACGCCCACGCCCAGGCAGCCAATCGACGCTGTGCCGGACAGGGCGGATGAGGTGGCAGTGTCCTGTGCCAGCGCAGGCACAGTCAGGGAGACCAGCAGCAGGAACGCCAGAATACGGAAACGGACAGCGGTCATATCGATCTCTCCAGGGCAGTCATTGAATGCGAATGCTCGTATTTTAGCGGACTTGCAGGGGAAAAGAACCGCAAAGACGTAAACTTGCGTAAAGTTCTGGTAAAACACCCCTCCCCACTGCGTAGACCGCTCCCCTGGCCCTCCCCAACCCCTCCCCGCTTCGCAAGGAGGGGCTTTTTCCTATCCCATATGCAGCAACTTAAGCAAATCACCTGTCGTCCGCCTCGCTTTTGTCCTGTCGTCAGGGGTTGAAAACCCCTGCCTTGCCTTTTGCGGGACTGAAAGTCCCGCTCAAACCATCT
>DAOTUR010000117.1:0-5710 GCA_034436915.1 Anaerolineae bacterium | reverse complement strand
GCCGGCAATCCCCATCTGTGAGGCGTCGAGATCTGGATAGCCCTGCGTCTTGAGCCAGGCCACCGCTGTGTCTAACAGCTCGAATTGACGCCCATACAAATCGCCCTGCGTGGAAAGGATCAAGACATGAAACACCGTATAAGCCTGTTGGTCAATACCCCAGATAATCTTGCTGTAGGTCGGTGCCCCCATCTCACGGAACACATCGTTCAGGCCCGTGCTGGTCTCATAGGCCAGCTCAAGCGCCTCGTAATCCTCAAACCGCCAAAACCCATGCGGCTCACCCAGGTCTTCGGGACTCTCGTTGTAGCCAAATGCCCCCAGATAGGTCGTCGTCCGTGCCATGTCTGCGCCTCTTTCGATGATCCGTCCGTTCGAGGATAAAACAGGTTGATTCAGCCTGAAAGAGACGAGATATGGGTTTAAACCCATAGGCATCAACCGGAGCGTTATAAAACAGATTGAGCAGGGGAGTTTAGGTGATTTTGGTCTGGGCGGTTTAGAAGTTTTCCTCGCCAAAAGCGTCAAACGTCTCAAATTCCTCATTCACGGCCAGATCAAGGGAGCGCTGCATCCACGTCTCTCGTTCGATGTCAGACATCACGAGCAATTCGGTTGCGGTTGGGAACAGTCTTGTTTCGGCAGCGGTGTCTTCCACAACAAAATTGGAGAGGGCATGACAAACGCGATCGCATAGACGCCTTAGAAACACTTTCGATATGGTTCACCGCCTCAATTCTCTGTTGATAAGTTTATAAAAACTTCACTCAAGGTTCAATAAAATAGAATACATGTTCTTTTCATGTATTGATTTGCTTGACACTGGAAGTTTTTGCATACCGCACCGAAGTGGCATCCTCGCTTCCACCGATATTTGACACGACTTCACCCCCCTGTAGGAACAAGGCGCCCGCGCCTGCTAGCGGGCGTTCATCGGGGCGACCAACAACCGGAACCCGAGGTCGTAGTGTCTGATATAGGGATCGCCCTCGTAGCGATATGTAGCAATAGCAAAGTTCTGATTATAATCGAATGAACCTCCTCGCCGTACCTTAGCCTTGTTATTAGCAAATCCGTTAACGGTTTCGGGATTATCCTTGTCGTTCAAACACAATTCCCTCAGATTGCCCGCTACATCCAGCGCACCGCAGGCCGCTACGCCATGTGAATACAAGCCTACAGCTGTGCTCCGCTCTCCAATGCCCGCTTCCCTTGTGTTTGCACGGGGATATGTGTCCCATTCCCCCCAAGGATAAGAACGACTTTCTGTCCCCGCTTGCGCCATCCACTGCCATTCTTGTTCCGTTGGCAATCTGATTTGCCATCTTATACCTGAAGGAACAATATCTGTCTCGTCTGTTGTGGACAATAAAGGTATTGTCCCTATCCGATCCCATAAATTCAATTCATGATATTTCGCATCCAACCAGCGAGAAAATGCCACACTCTGATACCATGACACTGAGTCACGCGGGTAATTGTTATATTGGGCTATTGCCGCAGATATGTGTTGCTTGATGTATTCCTCTGGAAAATCTTGCCACCACAACTTATTATCAAAGCCATCCGGCGCATCTAGGAATGCCTGAAATTGGCGATAGGTTGTGAGATATTTGGCGACATAGAAAGGTGTCACGCTAAAAGTTTTACCCTCAATCTTAATCTCACCCCCTGGTATCACAGGTAGCCAATCAATCTGTGGCAATCCTAGTTCATCCAACCCAATCCCAGAACGCAGGTCTCCTATTGTTGCCAACCTCTCCCCTATCCAGCGGCGGCGCTTGTGGTCAGTCTCTATCTTGTTAATCTCTTTCAGCAACCGCGTCTGTTCCGGCTCAATGAAATCCTGCTCCACTTCATTCAATTCCGGATTCAAGTGCTTCTGCATGGCATACACCAGCACCAAACGCTCTTGCGGCCATAGCAGGTAATCTTTCTCACCTTTGCTCTGCCAATCATGCGCCGCATTCCGCACCTGCCGCAACAAAATCAAATCTTCCTGCGCTTCTGCGATCCAGTCTTTCAGCCGTTCCCAACTGCGGAACAGAGCTTCATGTGCCACTTCCACCTGTGTCTCATCCATCACCAGCAGACGTGCATCGGTGAAGGCTCGCACCAATGCCAATTCATGCTCACCAAACCGCCCCTGTGCGGCCCGCTGACGCGTCGCCGTGCCGCGCTCATTCACCGTGACGAGTTCACGGAACACCTGCTGAAGCAAATGATCTTTATCCGCCAGCGTCAGCCCTGTGAATGTTGTCTCGGCTCGTTTGCCAATCGCCCCCTCAACGCCGCCAATCGCTTCATATGCTTCATAGGTCAGACACTTGTCGGGGCGTGTATGCGACACGTTATACAGCTCATCCAGCGCATACGCCATCAATGCCAGTGATCCTGCCTCACTACCTGTTTCAAACTGAATTCGCTCCGGCAGCTCTTCATCCCATGTCAGGCCTGCCCGCTCTGCTGGACGTTTGATCATGTCCACCAATGCGCCCGCTGTCGGCGCGGCAAGCATATAATTTCCTTGGTTGATCAAGATAGCCAATGCCGAATTTTCAATCGCTGATGCTGTGAAATCCGAGCGCATGGTCACAATGCAGCGCAGCCGTCGCGACGTTTGAATCGCATCAAGCAGGGCGATCAGCACAGGTTGTTCGTCTTTCGACACGAGCGTAAACAACTCTTCAAATTGGTCGATGAAGAAGACGATTTCCGCCCACGCTGGCGCTTTGGCTTCCTTGAGTAGGGCATCGCAGATATCGATTAGCGTTTTGGAGTCAGCGGTCAAACTGTCGGCAAAAGCGCGTTTTTCCTGCGCGATCATAAAGGCTGATACAGAATGTTCAGAGAAGGCGTCGCACAGGGCTGCAAATAAGGCACTCAGAGAACTGACTGACTGCCCAGGGGTGAAGCGCACAAAACGCCAATCCTTGCTGCCCGTCTCACCGCTCGAAATAGCATTCGCTTTCAGGCGTGGGATCAATCCAGCCGCCACCAGCGATGATTTGCCACTGCCCGATGCGGCGATAACCGCCACAAAACGGCTGGCCTCAATCCGCTTGACCAACTCGCTGGTTTCAACACCGCGTCCAAAGAAGATTAGGGCATCATCCGCTGTGAATGCCCGCAAGCCAGGGAAGGGCGATTTGCCCTCCGCCCACTCTTCGCGCTGGATCGTCACAATATTCGTGCTAGCAGGCAGCATCAGCTCAGGCGTCAGCGGCTTTTTTTTTATCTTCTCAAGAATGCGCAACACCACATCTTCCATGAACGTCTGCATCTTCAAACGGAAATCGTCAGGCGTCGCATATTGATTCACGCCGCGCAGAATCCGCCCATCTTTGTAGAAAAGTTCGGAATTGAAAAAGCTTTCCACGCGACGATATTGGTCTTGGCTCGCGCTATCGCTGGCTTTGAAAAGAACTTCCTCGGTGCGATGAAAAATCAACGTCTCACAGGTTGGGCTTTTCAGGGCATCCATCAATTCCCAGTGTGTGCCGCTCTCATAGGCTGTCTCATCTACATCAACAAACGGTGTGCCCATGCGTTTCCAGAACAATACCAGCGTAATATCGCACTCAGACGGTTTGGGTAGCCCGCGATTGATCGCCTCCTGCGGCGTGAAGCTGGCGAGCATCGGGGTATCAGCTCCAGGCCGATCCCAGGCGATGACGCGGAACGCGACCTTATCGCGGAAGGCCGGGCGATACGGCAGGGCTTCAATAACTTCAATCGCAATTTTACGCTCTTCATTCACATCCCCTGGTGATGAGAGGAAAATGCGAAGATAGGGAATATGATCAGGCATAGGTGATCCACCGAATGGAAGGGTATAAGTCCGTTAGTGAGAAATTATAGTGCGTTCTATGTGTTTTCGCTTTCACTCCACGAGTCACAGAGGAGTTATAATTTTGTCGTGAGAGAAGTAGTGATATCACTGCGGGGTATATGCAACCTGCCCCGCACTGCTTTTTGTTCTCAAAGCATGTCCTGGGATAGATACTCAGGGTGTTGCATATGGGCTTAAACCCATAATTGCTGTCTTGTCAGAGAAGGCTCTCTTTGTAAGGTAAAGGCATCCCGCCATCATCAGGATGAGGCCCATGCCTGCCGATCCCATTCAGGACAAACCGCTCTATCCGTCGCAGCATCCGACGGGCATTCCCGCCTTGCATTACACACCGCTGGCCGATATTCCCCAATGGCTCAGTCCGTATCGTCATCGTGTGCGGCCCGGTCAGTCGGTGAGGGGAGGTGCCGTCCACTTCTTTCTCTTCGATGCTTTTTTTGAGAGTGTGTGGAATCGTCCGCAGCAGGTCTTGCGCTACCTCGACGGATTTCAGGCCGTTCTCACGCCCGATTTCAGTCTGAATGCCGATATGCCGCTGGCGGTGCAGATCTGGAATACGTATCGCACGCGCTGGTGTGGGGCGCATTGGCAGGCCCAGGGCTACACCGTGATTCCCACCGTCGCCTGGAGTACACCGTCCAGCTACGACTTCTGTTTCGTCGGGCTGCCGACTCACAGTCCCATCGCCCTCACGACGCTCGGTTCACAGTCCCATGAGGGGCGTGCTGCCTTTCAGCATGGGTTTGCTGCCCTGATCGAACGGGTGCAGCCAAGCGTCATCCTGTGTTATGGCAATCCTCTGCCGGGTATGGAGCGAGTGGCGCTTCAAGTGTATCCCGATCAATGGCGCAGTTTGAAGCTCGCCAAACAAGCGGCGCAGACGAGGCGGGCCGATGGGCGGTAGAGGCCGATGGGGACGACGCAAGACACGTGGTCTCACATTCAACGACAATCAGCTGATCCTGACCACCGTCGAGACAGTCATCACGCACAAACCGTATGAGCGCCCGCTGCCGCCGCCGGACGATCTCACTTATAAAGGCTATGAACTCATCGCCAGCTGCTGGGATGGGGAAAAAACGCCGTTTTACCCGATGCTGCCCACGGATCGCGCCTGGTCGCTGGTGGCCCGGCAGGGGGACAGTATCTCTGATCCGCTCCATGCCGTTCACGCGCAGCACCGTTTTGGCATGAGCCAACCCACGCTGTCGTGGGTCAACGGGGCCGAAGTCATTGAAGCCTATGTGGATGGCCTGACGACGGACCAATTCTGTCAGACCTATGGCATCGACCTGGCGGTGACAAAAAGTGGTTTTGTGACGTTCAAACGTCTGTCACGGCTGTTTCGAGACTACCGCCTTTCGGCGCGGTTGCCCGATAACGAGGTGCGGCTTGAATATCTCGATCTGGACAGCACCGGTGAGATCCAGTGGGATGGGGCGGGCCTGATCAGTCGGGCCATGTTGGAGCGGCTTCAGATCAGCCCGCATCTGCCTGCTGACCAACAGGCGCGGCTGCGCGAGGAGCTGAAACACATTGGCCGCGTCGAATTCACGGTCAACAACAGCGCAGGCCAGCACAAAGGCCATGCCATTGTTGTCGATGATATGGATGTTGATTTTCGTGTGCCCCGAGACATCAAAAAAGATGTGCGGCTGACGGATGGCACAACGTTTATTGGGATCAATGCCGTCCACAGTGACGACCGCATGCGCCTCGACATTCAATCCATCGCCAATCTGTATCCCTTTTTTTTAACCGAAACGATGGCGACCTATCTGAAACAGCACGAAACGCTGTCGGATCAGGCGGTCATCAGCGGGGCAAAAGGGGAAGGCATGGCGCGTCTGAATGGGG
>DAOTUR010000116.1:0-7398 GCA_034436915.1 Anaerolineae bacterium | reverse complement strand
AACGCCCTTGTAGGGGCGCGATGCATCGCGCCCACGCCAAATTCCCTACAAATCACCAGGGCACGATCCATCGTGCCCCTACAAACCCACGATTCTCACGGATAGGTGAATGATTACCTGTCCTCAGTGGAGCAATCGCCGTTTGGCCACTGACCTGGCGCACTCCGAGGCCTGGGTACGCGTCTGGCGCCGCCGCTTTGACCAGACCCCATCGCCCTCGCTCGAGATGTTCCAGGCACGCTCACGCGCCCCCAAAACACACCCCAATACCATTGCCCCTGAAGTCAAAGATGCCGTCGGCGACTTGCGACAGGCTTTGTCGATCCATTACCATCGCCGTGCGGGCCCCATTCTCATCCGCGAGGGGCTAAAGAAACACCTTGACCTGGCACCGTTTCGTTTGCCCACCTCAACCCGAACCCTGACCAAAATCCTCCGCGAATTGGGCTCCATTCTGCCGCGCCGCCGTGCGACCCATCATCCCTTGTCGCTGTGTGCGCCGATGGAAGAATGGGAAATGGATTTCTGTCAGGTTTTTGTGCCGGAAGAAGGCGTGTTTGAGATCTTTCTGGTCGTTGATGCCGGCACCTCGCGCGTGGTCTATGTGGAAAGTCGCATGGGCTACAACGCCGAGAGTGCTTTGGACGCGGTGGCGCGGCTGTTTGTGGCCTTTGGCCTGCCCCAACGGTTGCGGCTGGATCGCGACCCGCGCTTTGTCGGCAGTTGGACCCGCGATGGCCATCCGGCGCCGCTGCTGCGCTTCATTCGGTCGGTGGGCGTTGAGCCAGTGGTGTGTCCGCCGCGTCGTCCGGATCTCAAGCCGCATGTGGAGCGGTGTGTGGGCACGCTGAAGCATGAGTGGCTGGCACGCTTTCCATGGGAGACGCGGGCCGATCTGCATGAGATCGTGAGCGATTTCCCGCACTATCACAATGCCGAGCGCTTACATCAAGGCCGCGCCTGCGCCAATCGCACCCCGGATGAGGCGTTTCCGGTCCTGCCGCGCTTACCGGATCTGCCTGATCAGGTGAACACGCACCACTGGATGTCGGCGGAACACGAGCGCGTCTACCAACGCCGCGTTAACAGCAGTGGCATGATCCAGATCGATCAACATCGCTACTACATTGATCACAAGTTGGCCAAACAGGGCGTTCTGCTCCAGATGGATGCCGAAAAACGCGTGTTTCATGTCACCCATGAAGGCAAGACGGTCAAGGAGCTGCCCATCCGCGGGCTCTTGCCGGAAACGATGGATTTTCAGGCCTATCTGCGCGTGATGAAAGAAGAAGCGGGTCAAATCGCCCGCTATCGGCAAATGCAGTGGGAGAAGGTCGGCGATCCGCCTTTCTAAGCAACCCATTGGTGGATGATTGTTTGTAAGGCTTTTCCAGATTAAAACAGAGACCAAGACGATGTAGAATAAAAGGACAAGCCACAAGATAATCACGGACGACGATCAAAAAATGGTTTGTTCGTATTGCCCCTCTCTGAATGGGAACGGCTATTTCTTTGGAAAAGCCTAACAAGCGCAAAGCGTGTGTTTTGCGTGATTTTGTGTTGTCTGCGACCCGTCCACACGACAAATCGGCCTGATTTGGAACGGCTGACGCTGGGCGATCGGGGCGATCCGGGTGCTTTTCGGGCGGGAAATCCGCCTTCGGGCTGCCGGCGCGGGGGGTGCGCACGATGTCAGGACCCATTCCCACGGTGGATGTCACAAAACAGGACAAAATTCCGACGCCATCTTCCATTTCGTTGTAAAATCCCCTGGCCGTCCGACGGGGCCATGTCTCCCCTGAGAAAGGGCTTTGAGACCCTAATCAATCGGATAACGTCCGGCTTCGATCAACATGCGCCGCCGATCCACAATCGCGGCATCGTTGAAGTGCAGCAGCCGGGTGGTCACGCGGCCTGTCGGGGTGAGCGGCTCAATATGGCCTTCGATCAGGCGGAAATGCTCGCGCCAGGCATCGCTGCGCGGATGAAACAGCAGCACAACGCTATTCGTCACCGTATCCAGCGAGCACAGGTCGCTGCCTTTGAAGCGATTGCAATCCCCACAGGCGAGACTCAAGTTGGGCAGCGCAGTCTCCCCGCTGTGCTTCTCGGCAAAAATATGGTCGATTTCGTGGGCAAAGAGGCGATCTGCCTGATGAATGAGGCAGTATTCGCAGCCGTTCCTGAGCGCGGGCGATGACTTGACGGCGTATGGCTTCGGGAATGTAGGTGGTCACGGATGCTCAGAGAGTTTCAGGCGGGCGCGGACTTTGAGGCGCGTGACGAGATTGTCCAGTTGCAGATACGTCTCCAACTCGGCCCGTTCGCCATCATTGAGCGTCATATTGCGGCTGCCATCCAGCAGAAAGCGCAGTCGTGCCTGGGCCGCATCCGAAGCCCGCAGCGCAATCACCTGGTCGGGCGTGGGCTGTGTCAGCAGAAAATCGAGGATTTCGTTGATGGGGTTGTATGTCCGTTCGACAGCCATAGAGCACCCTCCTCATATCAGGTCAGCCTATTGTAGCACGCTTGCCCGCGCACGCAGATCGGGCGTCCTCATTTCAATGCCTCAATCGGCGGACTGACGTGTCAAACCACGTAAGGTGCTGCTCATCAAGCGCTCTGTTGCAGGTTTCAATGCCTCAATCGGCGGACTGACGTGTCAAACTCTAGCACGCTCGCAAAGTCTATTCTGACTCTTGACGTTTCAATGCCTCAATCGGCGGACTGACGTGTCAAACCGCCGAAGACTACGCAGCCTACTTGGTCGTCCGCGAAGTTTCAATGCTTCAATCGGCGGACTGACGTGTCAAACGGGGTCATCGTGAAGGTGGCGGCGACAACACCAAGTGTTTCAATGCCTCAATCGGCGGACTGACGTGTCAAACGATTGTAAGAATGACGCAAGGCATCCCATCCGAAGAGTTTCAATGCCTCAATCGGCGGACTGACGTGTCAAACTGAACACTTCTGGATTGAGAAGTGGGATGGTTGGGTTTCAATGCCTCAATCGGCGGACTGACGTGTCAAACCATACCTGCAAGCGATCAAAGCGCTGGCGAACCAGGTTTCAATGCCTCAATCGGCGGACTGACGTGTCAAACCCCCAGGCATCAAACCTTCGTCGTACATGCTTGCCAGAGTTTCAATGCCTCAATCGGCGGACTGACGTGTCAAACGGAATACGAACATGGTCACATTCGAATACGCCGAAGTTTCAATGCCTCAATCGGCGGACTGACGTGTCAAACGGCGCAAACTAGTGGGCCATGTGTCGTGGATAATGGCATTCTTTGATCTCAATTTGAACTCGAAACCCGGAAAATGAATGCCGCACATCATGCCACATGGCCCACTAGTGGGTCACTTGCTGTGCATAACCGCATTCTTTTGTACTGAGTTAAGCTCAAAAAAGAAAACCGTTGGGCATGCCACATGACCCACTAGTACCATTGCGCCGATTTTCTATCGGTTTCAATGCCTCAATCGGCGGACTGACGTGTCAAACTAGTGCTTCTAGCAGTGGAAAGAGCGTCCACTGCAAGTTTCAATGCCTCAATGAGGATTGGACTAGGTTACGCTTTTTCGTAACCTCATTATAGCGCAGCGTAACCAGGTTACGCTATGTGTTTTGACAAGCGTAACCAGTCTTTTGCTGGTTACGCGGCTGAGACCCACCTTGAACACCGTAGAATAAGGATATCCAACCCCGATTTGTGGGTTCAAGGAGAATTCCATGACCATCCTCAGCTTGATTTTGTGCCTCGTGCCCCTGTGGTGGATCAAACGCCACAAACAACGTTTCAATCCCACTCATCCACCCGCCTTCGTCGATGCCTGTCCCGTCGCCTCACGGTATGAGACCCTTTGGCAGTCGATCCATTGGAAGGCCTTTCCAGAGCACACCTTTCAGTCGCATTTCTTACAACCGCCTCTTCCCTATACCGCGTTTGTAAGGGCTTATCTGGTCAAATTGGATCAAGGCTTTAGCTCGATGACACGCCTGCGCCAGTATTTATGTGACCATCCCGCCCTCGTCTGGCGCATGGGCTTTACTCACGCCTCCCACTTTGATCCTGATCTCGTCTTACCCACCGCCCGCCATCTCACCCGCTTGCTGCGCCAGTTGCCCGCTATCTGTGGGCAGTTCTTGCTCGATGAAACGGTGCGCCTCGCCCGTGAACAGCTGCATGATGATCACTTTGGCGAGGCGATTTCGCTTGATACCAAGCATATTCTGGCCTGGGTCAAGGAGAATAACCCCAAAGCCTATACCCACGATCGCTTCGATAAAACCAAGCAACCCGCAGGTGACCCTGATTGTCGCCTGGGCTGTAAACGCCGACACAACCAATCCCCCGACCGAACCACCCCGTTTCAAAACCCCCAACCGGCCAGTCAGATAGTGGCCAGTGTCGGTGAGTTTTATTGGGGCTATGCTTCTGGTGTGGTCGCAACCAAAGTCGCTGACTGGGGTGAATTTGTCCTGGCCGAGTATACCCAGACCTTTGACCATGCCGATGTGTCCTATTTTGACCCCTTGATGCACCAGGTTGAAGCCCGTTTGGGCCACAAACCTCGCTTTGGCGCGTTTGATGCCGCCTTTGACGCCTTCTATGTCTACGATTATTTTGCCCAGACCACCGATTGGACCCAGGGCTTTGCTGCTGTTCCCTTGTCCGGGCGGTCACATCCGACCCGCTTTGACCCGGACGGGCATCCCTTGTGTCCCGCCGGACTGAGTTTTCACCCCGCTTATACCTTCACCTGCCGCACCACCCTGGTCGAACATGAGCGAATGCACTACATCTGCCCTCTCAAAGCTAAAGACTGTCCCATCCAGCACCCGCGAGCGGCCAAGGGCGGCTGTACCCATCGCCTCCCCACCTCGATCGGCGCTCGCCTACGCCATCAGATTGATCACGAGTCCTCCTTATATAAGGAGATCTATCGGCAGCGCACCGCCACCGAGCGGATTAACTCACAAGCCAAAGCTTTGGGTATTGAACGACCAATGCTGCGTCATCAGGGGGCCATCGCCAACCAGAACACGTTGATTTATGTCCTGATTAACTTACGAACACTGCAACGCCATTCTTCCGAAGCATTTCTGGCACAACAGGCAGGATGATGAGAGGTTTTGCGAGGTTTGTGCCAAATTTGAGACTGGTTACGCTTTTAGAAGCGTGAAATTCTCAAATTTGGCATGAATGAGGCTCTGTTTGAGACTGGTTACGCTTTTTTGCCCCCAAAGCGTAACCTCGGCGTAACCAGTCTAGACTAGTCCAATCCTCCCCGAAGGGGATGACTGCACTACAGAGGCAGGAAAAAAGACAGTAGGAAGCTAGTAACTGACGGTTTCAATCCCCCGAAGGGGATGACTGCACTACAGAGCAAGTGGTCCCGCCCGTCGTTACACAGGCCGTGATGAATGTTTCAATCCCCCGAAGGGGATGACTGCACTACAGAGCAATGCGCGCAAACGCGACACACAGGAGATTGTCAGTTTCAATCCCCCGAAGGGGATTAGCGTGCTGCTGAGCAGGATCTGTTCGAGATCTGGAAACTGGACAGATGTTTCAATCCCCCGAAGGGGATTAGCGTGCTGCTGAGACCCAAAATGTCGGTCATCGTCAAACCGGGAACAATGTTTCAATCCCCCGAAGGGGATTAGCGTGCTGCTGAGCTATTGCTACTTGGAAACTGTTGATATTTGGCGAATGAGTTTCAATCCCCCGAAGAGGGTTCGAACCGATTACGCTGTGATTTATCAGAATTGTAGCGCAGCGTAATCGAATTACGCAACTGAGATTTGAGAGCGTAATCGAAAAAATATCGATTACGCCACTCATGATCTCTTGCTGTCATACTGAAAGCAGGAGATCATGTCCGTTATGCCACCTGAAAGGAGCTTAACATGCCACTCCTGACTCTTCTCAAACAGCTTTTGGGCGCTCACTCGCCGCCCATTCCCGACGTTGGCCCTCGTTTTTTAGGGCCAGAAACTGATTTGCCCACCTTTGTCCGCTTATCCCCCGTCGCCATGCGCTATTACCACCTGCTCAACCTCATCGACTGGCGCGACTTCCCCGAACGACGTTTCAATCGGGTCTATCCGCAGCTGCCCGTATCCTATGCAACGTTTGCCGCCGCTTACCTGATCAAAATTGATCAAGGCTTCCATTACCTGTCCAGCCTACGGCGTTTTTTGGTCGAGCATCCTGAACTGGTGTGGTTGCTGGGCTTTCGTCTGCACGTTTCAGTCGGGGTGCGACACGGATTTGATGCGAATTTGTCCCTGCCAACCCAACGACATCTGACCCAAATGCTGCGCCGCATCCCTAATGCCTGTTTCCAGTTCCTGCTGGATCAGACGATTAACGCCATCCAGCACCGCATCGGCCCGATTGGAACAGCAATTTCGCTTGATACCAAGCATATTCTGGCCTGGGTCAAGGAGAATAACCCCAAAGCCTATACCCACGATCGCTTTAACAAGCACAAACAACCCACTGGCGATCAGGATTGTCGCCTCGGCTGTAAACGCCGACACAATGTCTCGCCCGATAACCCCACGCCCACCACCAATCCGCAGTCCGCCAGCGCCCTCAAGCAGAGCATCGGCGAATTCTACTGGGGCTATGCCTCGGGCGTGGTCGCCACTAAAGTCCCTGATTTGGGTGAATTTGTCCTGGCTGAGCTGACTCAAACCTTCGATGCCAGTGATGTGTCCTATTTTGAGCCCCTGATGCATCAGGTCGAAGCGTGTTTGGGCTGCAAACCTCGCTTTGGTGCGTTCGATGCCGCCTTTGATGCCTTCTATATCTACGAATACTTTGCCCGCGATCCAGATTGGCAGCAGGGGTTTGCTGCTGTCCCGCTGTCAGGGCGCTCTCATGAAACACACTTTGATGCCAATGGTCATCCCCTCTGTCCGGCGGGACTGAGTTTTCACCCGGCTTATACCTTCACCTGCCGCACCACGCTAGTCGAGCATGAGCGAACGCATTACATCTGCCCTCTCAAAGGCCAAGACTGTCCGATTCAGCACCCGCGAGCAGCCAAGGGCGGCTGCACCCATCGTCTCCCAACCTCAGTCGGCGCTCGCCTGCGCCATCAGATTGACCACGAGTCCTCCTTATATAAGGAGATCTATCGCCAGCGTACCGCCACTGAGCGCATCAACTCTCAGGCCTGCGCACTTGGCATCGAGCGGCCCTTTCTCCGTAATCGAGAGGCGATTACCAACCAGAATACCCTGATTTATGTCCTGATTAATCTCCGCGCTGTGCTGCGCGTCGACCAGCGCTTACTGCCGACTCATGCCGTCGCTTGAGATGGCAAAAGAGCCAAGCTTAGGCTTGGCTCTTGAGAGGTTTTGAGAGTTTTAGGGCTTAG
>DAOTUR010000115.1:0-2242 GCA_034436915.1 Anaerolineae bacterium | reverse complement strand
AGATGTAACAGGTGAGTCGTAGCGTTCCATTCAGGGAAGAAAGGCATAGAATGTGATGTGGTCGCCTCCGAATCCGCGTGAGTATAACGCGCAGGTCTGGCAGATTGTTGAGCGTATTCCAAAAGGGCGCGTGATGGCGTATGGGCAGATTGCCGCGCTTCTGCCCACTCCCCAGGGCGTCGATGACGAGACCTATCGCCGCCTGGGGCCGCGCTGGGTGGGCGCGGCGATGCGGGCGGTCAAGGGCGTGAAAATTCCCTGGTGGCGCGTGCTCAATGCCCAGGGACAGATCAGTCTGCCTGCTGGCTCAGACAGCGCTCTGGAGCAGCGCCATCGTCTTGAGCAGGAAGGCTTGATCTTTGATGCCCAGGAGCGGCTTGATCTGGCTGCGGTGGGCTGGCAGCCTGATGACGAATCGGATGCCTAACCGTTATGTCGTCTCGCGCACAAAATCGACGTAAGCAGCGCCTGTCAAGTCGGCAAGGCGGGCGGGCGTAATGGCAAACACTGTGTTGGCTGAGCCTGCGGCAGGGTAGATGATATTATGCTGCTCAAGCGTCGCATCGAGCAGCTTGGTGATGGCAGGATCACGATGGCCTATCGGAGGTACGCCGCCAGGGGCATAGCCAAACAGCGCCACACACTCTTCTGCTGTCGCCATCCGCACCCGCTTGCGCCCCACATTAAAATGAGTCGCAATTTTGCGATCATCCACGCGCCGATCCCCGCTGGTAATTGCCACCAGCGGCTTTTTACCCACCATCAGACAGATACTCTTGGCAATTTGACCTACCTGACAACCAATGGCAGCAGCGGCAAGCTCTGAGGTGGCCGTCGAGTCTTCAAAGGTAACAATGTTGATATGGGGGTCGAAAATGAGTAAAGTTTGTTGAACATCTGCCGATGTCAAGGGAATCACGGATCACTCCGATGGAGAACAGCCTGAACTATGAGCACTACATTACCATTTCGCGCACAAATCAACCAGACGATAATTGAACTGCGCTTGGGCAATATTATTGATGCCTCAACCGATGCGATTGTCAATGCGGCCAATACATCGCTGCTGGGCGGTGGGGGTGTTGATGGGGCGATTCATCGCGCTGCCGGGCCAGACCTGCTTGAAGAATGCCGCAACTTATACGGTTGCAAGACCGGACAGGCCAAGATCACGAAGGGCTATCAGCTCAAGGCGGTCTATATCATTCATGCGGTAGGGCCTGTGTATGGCGCTCCTCATGATGCCGATCTGCTCGTCAGCGCTTACCGCCGCAGCCTGGAGGTGGCGCTTGAATATCCGATTCGCTCGATTGCGTTTTCGGCCATCAGTACGGGCGCGTACGCGTTTCCTCTGGATGAGGCCGCACCGCTCGCTTTACAGACGGTGTGCGAGTTTGCCAGAACGCATACGCAAATTGAGCTGATTCAATTCATGCTGTTCACGCAAAATGCCCTGGACGCATTCGCCAGGGCATTAAGCCGCCTGATTCAAGAGCAGAGCGATATCGAGGCGTTATAGCTTATTCCGGCAGTGTCGATTGCAGGACGGTGAGGATGTTAAGGAATTTTTCGTAGTCGTATTCCGAGAACATACTCGCTACCTGACGATCAATCTCTGCCGCAATTTCCTGTACGGTCTCACGCTGACCCTGAGCTTTCTCGGTCAGATAAATCCGTACAGCACGGCGATCACTCGGATCCGGACGGCGCTCGATCAGCCCAGTTTTGGGGCTTTCCAGCTTATCGAGATTGGGTGTGAAAGAAGTCGCGGCACGCCCAACGGCACGTGCTAACTCCGAAGCATGTTGTCCATCCTGCTCATAGAGAGCACGCAGAATGTACCACTCAATCACGGTGATATTGAGAGGACGCACCGCACGTCTGAAAATCTGGTCCACATTCCGCAGGGCAACATCAAGATTGCACCACAGCGAACCATTGAATCGAAGATTGGGCATATCGATTACATTCACCATCGCTTTGTTCACCATATTCACCTCGACGAGCACGCAACTCGTCCTCTGATAAGATAGCTTACCCCGATCCGATTTGACAGAGCGTGGGCGGTAACTGTCATCGAATCGGCGCACGAGACCCCATGCCTTTAGGCATGGGGAGGGAGAGCGCCTTGTCCTTTCTGGTAGGTATAGCCGTCAGAGTGCTTTCCCCGAAGGGAGGGAGCGATTTGAGTGACCTCTGGCTCGCTCCGAGCCGTTTCCGTTTTCACGGATAATGTTCACCT
>DAOTUR010000114.1:0-12633 GCA_034436915.1 Anaerolineae bacterium | reverse complement strand
TCGGAACTGGTGAGGCATCCCGAAGTGCCTATCTATTCGTCTCTAACGGAGCCTTCTCAGGCCAAGTCTGGTAAGCACTAGGGCTAAAAGCCCCTCCCTTCAGGGAGGGGGATGCTTACTGATCGTATGAAAGACAGCAGGCAGCAAGTTTGTAAATCTGTCGGGATGCACAAAGATGGAAGGTATACACTCTCACCGTACTTCAATTTGAGGTGGGATTATCGTAGGGGCGACTCATGAGTCGCCCCAAAAACGCCGTGAACCGTCGTGAACCCATCGGAGGATGCACAATGAAATACGGCGATATATATGATCTAGCGAGTGCCAGCGGCGCTCAGTTCAATCACGCGGGCGGCAGTGTCAGCAGTGACGAAGCCAGGACCTGTCGGGATGAGCAGAGCACCAGGGGTGTTAAGATTTTCCAGATTCAGTGTCATATAGACAATCGCCAGGTAGCCCTGGGTATACTGCTGCTGATCAATGGCGAACAGCATGTTGCCATCGCGCACAGCTTCCAGCACTTCGGGCGACAGATCGAAAGTTGCGACCTTGATTTTGCCGAGCATGTCGCCATCTTTCAGGGCGGCCAATGCCGGAGCAGCGCCCGTCGGGCCGAGGGTGAAGACCGCATCAATCGTCGGATCGGCGGTCAGCGCGGCAGCGATACGATTCTGGGAGCTTGTCGGGTCGGACAGATCAACGGCGAGGACGGACACCGTGCCGCCCGCTTTTGCCATCGCATCGGTGAAGCCCTTGCAGCGCAGATCCAGCGAGACGTTGCCGACTTCCTGGTTCACGCACAGGGCGTTCTTCGCGCCTGCGGCAGACATACGTTCGCCGCCGCCGTAACCCGCTTCATATTCGGTCTGGCCGACGTGCGCCAGCACGCCAAAATCGGCGGCGACATCGCTGCCAGAGTTGATCGAGATCACGGGGATGCCTGCTGCAATAGCGGCCTTGATCGAGTCGCCCAACGCGGTGGGATCAGGGATCGAGACCACAAGGCCATCGGGCTTGCTGGCGACAGCCGCGTCAATCAACTGCGACATGGCGACCATATCGAACGTGCTCGGGGCCTGATATTCCACTGTCACGCGCATATCGCGGGCGGCATCATCCACGCCGCGCTTAACCACTGACCAGAACGGATCAGACGCCTGACCGTGTGTGACAACCACGATACGATAGGGGCGCATGGCCGGGGCGTCCTGGGCCGAGAGCATCCCCACACTGATAGCAAGGACGACCAATGTCGTGCAAAACGCAAACAACTTCGCAAATTGACGAATCATTTTGTTTCTCCTGAAATATAGAAAAAATTCGATCTTTCGAGTAAAAAATTTGGCTTCAAGTGTTGTGTACGCCTGTGTCTCCTCTGCTCGTCAGATGTTGTAGAGTATAGCATTGTGCAATCAGCCTGACATGTATTTCAAATTCTTTCCATCCGCTGAGGGCGAGTCAGCGCATGGAATTGTGTGATCCCTTATCTCAAGCCCTACGTCTGACGACGCTGCCACAACGATAAATCAAGATATTTACCGCCTTCTGTAGGGACATGGCCTGCTATGTCCGTCATCTCCGTTATGTCCACACATTCGGACACGGCAGGCCGTGTCCCTACAAATTATTACATTTCTTCCCGCACATTGACGATCCGCCCCTCATGCTGCGAGCGCGTGGCGGCGAGGCTGGCTTGCAGCGCGGCGCGAGCATCCTGGGCGGTGACACTGGGTGCTTGATCGGTTCGCAGGCACTCGACGAAATGCTCAATCTGCGCGATATAGGCCGGGCCAAAGCGCTGCGGAAAGCCGGGAATCACATCATGCAGCACGCCGTCTTTGGTGAGGGTGAGCACAGGCGTTTGCTGCAAATAACCGACTTGCAGTGCCCCTTTTGTGCCGATGATGTTGCATTGGATATCGTAGCCATAGATGGCGGTGCGGCTGACTTCGATATTTCCGAGGCCGCCCTGAGCAAACTTGAGCGTGATCATGGCCGTATCGATATCGCCCACCGTGCGGAGTTCGGGATAGACGAGAGAGGAGGTCTCGCTGTAGACGCGCTCAATCTCATCATTCATCAGCCAGCGCACGAGGTCAAAATCGTGGATGCCCATATCAATAATCAGGCCGCCGCTCATAGCAGGATTGGCATACTCAAGGCTTGTGCGCGTCGGATCGCGGCCAATCGAGCGGATGGTCACGGGCTGCCCGATGCGTCCGGCGTCAATCTGGCGTTTGGCTTCGGCACAGCCCACATCGAAGCGGCGCATGAAGCCCACCTGGAACATCACGCCTGCCTTCTCCACAGCGACCAGCATCTCATCCGTCTCGGCCAATGTGAGGGCGGTGGGCTTCTCGCAGAAGATGGCTTTGCCTGCCTGCGCTGCGGCGACCACGACATCGCGGTGCGTGCTGGTGGGGGTGGCGACAATCACGGCATTCACACGCGGGTCAGCCAGCAAATCATGCACATGTTCATAGGCGGTCACACCTGCAATCTGCTGCACCATCTGATCCACCACTGCGCGGCGGGCATCGGCCACAGCGACCAACTGCACGCCCTGAGCCGTCCGCGCTACATGCGTGGCATACACCTGGCCCATGCGTCCCAGCCCCACAACCCCGATGCCTAATGTCATAAAAAATCAGTCCTCAGAAAAAGAATTGTTGCAAAAACTTTTGCGTGATCGTACAATCTTGTTGCGTTCAAGTCAACAAATTGCGTCTAAATTGCACAAAATTGCTCATTTGTTGCGTCTTATGCAACATCAGTCAAAGGTCGTTCTTGAGTGAGCGAAATCCAATCGCTGGCACGCGGGCTGCAAATCCTCGATCTTTTCGCTCAGGCGGCGAATGGTCTGAGCATCACCGAGATTGCCCAGCATCTTGGCGTGGATAAAAGCAGTGCCTCACGGCTGGTCAAGACGCTGGTGAGCTATCAATACGTGCAGCCTGATGTGGGATCACGGCGCTATATCCTGGGGCCGCGTCTGCATCAATTGGGCTGGCAAATTTTGAATCGTATCCCGGTGCGTGAGCAGGCCAAGCCATTTTTGTATCGTCTGGTGCAGGAGACGGAGGAATGCGCTCATACGGCGGTGTACTCGCAGGGCAAAGCGCTCGTCATCGACGATGTGGAGGCCGAAGCGTCTTTGCGCGTGGTCGGCGGGATTGGCCGTCTGCTGCCGCTGCACTGCACCGCCGTTGGCAAGAGTCTGTTGGCCTTCTCGCACCTGCCCCTGCCCGATGAGCGCGTCGTCCACACGCCGCGCACACTGACGGACACGGATGTGCTCCAGGAGCATCTGGCCTGCATCCGCGATCAAGGCTATGCGCTGGACGATGAGGAGAACGATCTGGGAGTGCGCTGTCTGGCGGCCCCGGTCTACGCTTATGCAGGCATGATGATCGCGGTCATCGGCATCAGCGGCCCCACCATCCGCGTCACATCGGAGCGCGTGACGCTGCTAGGGCGTCAGGTCATGCAGGCCGGGTGCGATCTGTCGCGGGAGTTGGGCTTTAAAGGGGTATATCATTCCACATTGGTATCATCGTAGGGGCGCAATATATTGCGCCCACCGAATTTATCTTTGATCGTGCAAAGGATTTTTGTTTATGACTGTGAAAATAGGGCTGATCGGCGCGGGACGCATTGGCAAAATCCATGCCGAAAGCATCGTCAATCGCATCCCCGATGCCGAACTCGTCGCTGTGAGCGATGTCAATCGTGAAGCGGCGGAGTGGATTGGCACGACGTTTCGCGTGCCGCATATCGATACCGATCATCAGGCGATGCTGGCGATGGCCGATCTGGATGCGGTTGCCATTTGCAGCGCCACCGATACGCACGCCCACATCATCACCGATGCGGCGCGGGCGGGCAAACATATCTTCTGCGAGAAGCCAATCGCGGCAGAGCTGGCCGTGATTGACGTGGCGCTGGATGCGGTTGAACAGGCCGGCGTCGTGCTGCAAGTCGGCTTCAATCGGCGCTTCGATCCGAGTTTCAAAGCCGCCCGCGCTGCCATTTTCAGCGGCCAGCTTGGGGAGCCGCGTGTGCTGCGAATCACCAGCCGCGATCCGGGTGCTCCGCCGATCTCGTACATCAAGGTATCGGGCGGCCTCTTCCTCGATATGACGATTCACGATTTTGATATGGCGCGTTTCCTCGTGGACAGCCCGATTACGGAGGTCTATGCAGTCGGGGCGGCGCTGGTCGATCCGGCGATTGCCAGCGAGGGCAACGATATTGATACAGCGGTGATCACACTGCGCTATGCCAACGGCGCATTCTGCACGATTGATAACTGCCGCGAGACAACCTACGGCTACGATCAGCGCGTGGAGTGGTTCGGCTCAAAGGGGCGTGTCGCAGTAGAAAATCATACGCCGAATCGCACCGTTGTCACCGATGCGGGCGGCGTTCACAGCCCCAAGCCGCTGCATTTCTTCCTGGAACGTTATATGGATGCCTATGTCGCCGAGATGCAGGCGTTCATCCATGCGCTGACGACCAAGACTCCGCCCACAGTCACGGGCTTCGATGGGCGTGAACCCGTCGTGATCGGGCTGGCCGCCTGGAAATCCCTGCGCGAGAATCGCCCGGTCAAGCTGTATGAGGTTGATCCGGGACGGAAATAATACACCCCTCCCTGGCCCTCCCCACTGCGTAGGGAGGGAGAAAAACCCCTCCTTGCGGAGCGGGGAGGGGCCAGAGGAGGGGTCTACGCAGTGGGGAGGGCCAGGGAGGGGTCTACGCAGCGGGGAGGGGTCACAAACATTCATTCAGAGAGACAAAAAATGACCACACGGATGCACGTTCAAATTGCCAATGCGCCCTGCTCGTGGGGTGTGATCGAGAACATCGAAGGCGAACGCACGACTTACGAAAAAGTCATCAATGAGATTGCGGCAACGGGCTATATCGGCACAGAATTGGGCGATTGGGGCTTCATGCCCACCGATCCCGAACTGCTGCGGGCGGAACTTCACCTGCGGAAGCTGACTCTGCTCGGCTCCTGGGTGAGCGTGGGCTTGCACGATGCCGCCCGCCATGCCAGCAGCACTGCCGATGCCGTCAAAACAGCGCGTTTGCTGGTCGAGGTCGGTGGGCCACAGGCGCTCATCGTCCTGGGCAACGATCCCTATGCCGACCCCATGCGCACGCTGCTCTCTGGCCGCATCAAACCCGAAGATGGCATGACCGCGCAGCAGTGGGAGACCTTCGTCACGGGGGCGCACCAGGTGGCGCAGGCCGTAAAAGACGAGACGAGCCTGCGGACAGTCATTCATCATCATGTGGGGACATGGATCGAGACACCGAACGAAACCAAAATTTTGATGGATCTGACGAATCCGTCTTTGCTCGGCCTGTGCTTTGATACGGGCCACTGGACGTTTGCGGGCGGTAACGCGGTTGAGGGCATCAAGCAGTACGCCTCACGCATCTGGCATGTGCATTTTAAAGACTGCCAACCGCAGGTTGTCGCTGACTCGCGCACGCATGAATGGGATGGGCCAACGTCTGTCGGCAAAGGCGTCTTCTGCGAACTCGGCAAAGGCGCGGTGGATTTCCCCGGCGTGCTCATGGCCTTGGATGAGATCGGCTATCAGGGCTGGATTGTCGTTGAACAGGATGTTTTGCCGGGGATGGGCCAGCCCAAAGAGAGCGCCCAGCGCAACCGCGATTATCTGCACAGCATCGGGGTCTAAGGCATGGCAACGTATGATCTGCTATGTATGGGGCGCAGTTCGCTGGACTTGTACTCGAATCAGGTTGGCACGCCGTTTGTAAATATCGAGAGTTTTGCGGCCTATGTGGGCGGCTCCCCCCTCAATATCAGTGTGGGCGCACATCGCCTGGGCCTGAATTCCACCCTGCTCACAGCCGTCGGCGATGATCCTGTCGGGGATTTCGTGCTCAATTTTCTCAACAATGAGAAGATCGAAACGCGCTTCATCCCGCGCAAAATCGGCAAGCGCACCAGCGCGGTTGTGCTCGGCATCGAGCCGCCGGATAAATTTCCGCTCGTCTACTATCGCAACGACTGCGCCGATATCAATCTCACGATTGATGATGTGCTGGCCGCTCCGATTACCAATTGCAAGGTCTTTCAATTTGCCGGGACGAATCTCAGCGGCGAACCCTCGCGCAGCGCCACGCTGTTTGCCGCCGAGCAAGCGTCAAATGCGGGCGCAAAGGTCGTCCTCGATGTCGATTTTCGCCCCAATCAGTGGCATGACGTGCGGGCCTTTGGCGTGAATATACGGGCCGTGCTGCCGCTGGTGAATATCATCATCGGCACAAAAGACGAGATCAATGCCGCCATGCTGACCGATTCGCAGGGCATGGCGCTCACGCATTCGCAGGTATCGGATGCGCGGGTGGAGGGCGACAGCCGCGCCGCCATTGTGCATCTTCTCTCGCGCTATACACTGGATGCCGTAATCGAAAAAGTCGGCTCCGACGGAGCGCGGATTCATCTGCCATCGGGCGAGGTGACATCCGTTCCGGGCTTTCCGGTAGAGATTTATAATATTCTCGGTGCGGGCGATGCCTTTGGCGGCGGCTTCCTGTACGGCTATGTGCAGGGTTGGGATTTGTATAAGGCGGCGCGATTGGGCAATGCCTGCGGCGCGATTGTCGTGACCAGGCATGGCTGCGCCAATTTCATGCCCACCCTGCCCGAAGTCGAAGCATTTGTGGCAGGTTATGGCGGGTTGGATTAAAAATAACCCCTCCCCCTGCCCCCTCCCCACTTCGTAGAGAGGGAGTTTATGTAGGGGCATGGCACGCCATGCCCTCCGAATGGCTCCCCTCGCCCCTTGTGGGAGAGGGGTTGGGGGTGAGGGGTTCGATAGAAAGGGATTTTTTGATGACTGATTCGCTTTTAATCCATTCGCACACGCCTGACGCCAACGGCAGCTTTGCCTCTGTCACGGCGGAGCAGGCCGGATGGCAGTATTTGAATATGGATGCCTTCCGTCTGAGCACAGGCCAGACGCGCAGCGGTCAGACGGACGGCTATGAGCAGGTGTGGGTGCTGCTCGGCGGGCAGTGCCGTTTTCGCAGCAATACGCAGGATTTTGGCGTGATGGGCCGCCGCCCGAATGTCTTTAGCGGGATGCCCTGGGCCGTATACCTCTCGCGTCACAGCACGTATGAGATTGAAGCCGTGAGTGACACGCTGGAAATTGCGACCTGCTGGGTGATGACAGACGAAGATCATCCCGCGCAGCTCATCCCGCCGCAGGACAGCCCAATTGAGATTCGCGGCGGCGGCACAGCCACGCGCCAGATCAACGGCATTATTCTGCCCGGCTTTGATTGTCAGCGGCTGATCTGCGTGGAGGTGTATACCCCGCCCGGCCACTGGTCGAGCTATCCGCCGCACAAGCATGATGTGCATCGCGTGGATGAGACGGGCAAAGTGTTAGAGGCAGATCTTGAGGAAATTTATTTCTACAAGATTGATCCTGCCGATGGCTTTGCCTATCAGCGCGTGTATACCAGCGATGGCAAAATCGATTCGCTGATGCTGGCGCGTCAGCATGATGCGGTTCTCGTGCCGGAAGGCTATCATCCGGTGGCAAGCCCGCCCGGCTATACGACATACTATCTCAACTTCCTGGCGGGGTCGGCGCAGTCGCTGGCGAACATGGACGATCCACAGTTGGCGTGGGTCAAAAATTCCTGGGGCGCGCCCGATCCGCGTTTGCCGCTGGTGCATCTGGGCATGGAAAACAACGGATGATTCTCGTAGGGGCACGATATATCGTGCCCTACATGACCAACCCTTACATTAAAGGAGATGGCTATGACCACACAGCGTTTGACAATGGCACAGGCCCTGATTCACTATCTGGCGCAGCAGTATGTCTCCCGCGATGGGCAGGAGCACCGTTTTTTTGCGGGCGTCTGGGGCATCTTTGGGCATGGCAACGTCGCGGGCATCGGCCAGGCGTTGCAGCAGTACGCGGGCGAAATGCGCTATCACCAATCGCGCAATGAGCAGGCCCAGGTTCATGCAGCGGTGGCCTATGCCAAGCACAAGAATCGCCTGGAAACCTTTGCCTGCACCTCATCCATCGGGCCGGGTGCGACGAATATGCTCACGGGCGCGGCGCTGGCAACCGTCAATCGTATTCCAGTGCTGCTGCTGCCGGGCGATATTTGTGCGTCACGACGGCAGGCTCCGGTCTTGCAGCAGCTTGAATCCGAGCACACGCAGGATATTGGCGTGAACGACGCCTTTAAGCCGCTCTCGCGCTACTGGGATCGCCTGTATCGGCCTGAGCAGTTGATCGCAGCGCTGCCCGAAGCGATGCGCGTCCTCACCTCGCCGGCAGAGACAGGCGCGGTGACGCTGTGTCTGCCCCAGGACACCCAGACCGAAGCCTATGACTATCCCACGATGATGTTTGAGAAGCACGTCTGGCACATTCCGCGTGCGCGGGCCGATGCGGGCCTCTTGCAGCAGGCGGCGCAGTGGATTCGGGAGAGCAAAGCGCCGCTCATTGTGGCGGGCGGCGGCGTGCATTACAGCGAGGCCCATCTCGCGCTACAAGCCTTCGTCGAGCAAATTGGCATCCCTGTCGGCGAGACACAGGCGGGCAAAGGCTCGTTGCATTACGATCATCCGCTCAATCTGGGGGCCATCGGCGCAACAGGCACACCCGGCGCAAACATCCTAGCCCGCGAAGCCGATCTCGTCATTGGGATTGGCACGCGCTACAGCGATTTCACCTCGGCCTCCAAAACGGCCTTCCAGAATCCCGATGTGCGCTTCATCAATATCAACGTGATGGATCTGGATTCGCACAAACACGGCGCACTGGCCCTTACTGGCGATGCCCGTGTGACGCTGGAAGAACTGCTGTCGCTGCTGATGGGCTATCAAACCGACAGCGGCTATCAACATCGCGCCCGCCAATTCAATGCTGAGTGGGATGTTGAGGTTCAGCGCCTGTATGACATTCGCAATACGCCGCTGATGAGCCAGAGCGAGGTCGTGGGCCTCGTCAACTCCGTCTCGCAGCCGCGTGATGTCGTGCTGTGTGCAGCGGGCAGCCTGCCGGGAGACCTGCACAAGCTGTGGCGCACCCGCGAGGCACGCGGCTATCACATGGAGTATGGCTTTTCGTGCATGGGTTATGAGATTGCGGGCGGGCTGGGCGTCAAGCTGGCCGATCCGACCCGCGATGTCTATGTCATGGTCGGCGATGGCTCGTTCCTGATGATGAACAGCGAAATCGTGACGATGGTGCAGGAGAAGCTCAAAGTCATCATTGTGCTGCTGGATAATCATGGCTATGCCAGCATCGGCGGCCTGTCCAAGAGCGTCGGCAGCGATGGCTTCGGCACGAAATATCGCTATCGCAGCGAAGACGATCATCAACTCAGCGGGGACAATCTGCCCATCGATTTTGCCCTGAACTGTGCCAGCCTGGGCGCTCACGTCATCAGCGCCCACAGCCATGATGAGCTTAAAGCTGCCCTCGTGGAGGCGCAGAACGTCCACGATCAGCCTGTATGCATCGTCGTTGAGGTGGATCGGCGCGTGCGCGTGAGCGGCTACGAGGCGTGGTGGGATGTCGCCATCGCAGAAGTCTCGGACAATCCCGACGTGCAGGCCGCCCGCACAGCGTATGAAGACCATCAGAAGACGCAACGCACCCATTTGTGATTTTCACCCCTCACCACCCGACCTCCTCTCCCACAAGGGGCGAGGAGAGGATACCTTTTGAAACCCCTCACCCCCGTCCCCTCTCCCACAAGGGGCGAGGGGTGCTGGAGAGGTCACTGAAGACCGTGTTTCTGCTTTTAAAATGGGCTGCGAAACAGGCTCTCAGTATGACCCAAAAACATGTCCTCTCCTCAGCCCACAAGTAGAGAGAAGGAGCTAAAAAGCCCTTTGTTGTTCTTATGAAGAACAACAGGCAAAGAGGAGGTAAAAAGCCCCTCGCCCCTTGTGGGAGAGGGGTTGGGGTGAGGGGTCAAACAGACAGTGACAGTTCTAAAAACTCAGCTACGCTCATGAAAGAGATCGTATATGGTCACAAAAATTCTCGATTACGTGAACGGCCAGTGGACAGAGGCCAACGCGCAGGACATGCTGCCCATCGTCAACCCCGCCAGCGCCGCCGTGATCGCTCAGGTGGTGGTAACGCCGCGTGAGGCTGTCGCGCAAGCGGTAGACGCGGCGCAAGAGGCGTTTCTGATCTGGCGGCGCACGCCCGTATTGGAGCGTGTGCAGCCGCTGTTCCGCCTCAAGATGCTGCTGGAACAGAACCTTGATGATCTGGCCCGCATCATCACCAACGAATGCGGCAAGACCTTTGCCGAGAGCCGCGCCGAGATTCAGCGCGGCATTGAAAATGTCGAAGTGGCGTGCGGGATGCCCTCAATGATGCAGGGCTACAACAACGAAGACATCGCCAGCGGTATCGATGAGCATATGATTCGCCAACCGTTGGGCGTGGTCACAGCGATTACGCCGTTCAACTTCCCCGCCATGATCCCGCTGTGGTTTTTGCCGTATGCGCTGGCAACGGGCAACTGTTTCATCCTCAAGCCGAGCGAAAAAGTCCCGATGACGAGCATGAAAATGTTCGAGCTGTTGGAGCAGGCCGGTTTCCCCAAAGGCGTCGTACAGCTCATCAACGGCGATAAAAACACCGTCGATGCCCTGCTCGATCATCCCGGCGTGCGGGCCGTGAGCTTCGTCGGATCAACCCCGGTGGCAAAGTACATCTATGGCCGCGCCGCCGCCAATGGCAAACGCGCCCAATGCCAGGGCGGAGCCAAAAATCCGGTCATCATCATGCCTGATGCCGATATGGATATGGCAACGCGCATCATGGCGGATTCGGCCTTTGGCTGTGCCGGGCAGCGCTGTCTGGCCGCGTCGGTTGCGGTTATGGTGGGCGAGGCGCGGAACGTTTTCACCGAGCAAATCGCCGATGCCGCCGCCAGTCGCAAGGTCGGCTATGGGCTGGATGAGGGCGTGCAGATGGGGCCGATCATCAGCAATCAGAGCCGCGAACGCATTCATGGCATCATCAGCGAAGGCGAAAAAATCGGCATCAATGTGCTGGTCGATGGCCGTAACAAGGTCGTCAGCGGCTACGATGATGGTTACTGGATGGCCCCGACGATCCTTGACGATGTGCCGCCTGCCAGCCCCATCGCCCACACCGAAATCTTTGGCCCTGTTTTGAGCCTCATGCACGCCACCACGCTCGATGACGCGATTCGCATTGTGAATCAGCGGGCCTTTGGTAACATGGCCTGCATCTTCACCAGCAGCGGGGCCGCCGCCCGCAAATTCCGCTCCGAGGCCGACGCGGGCAATATTGGCATCAATATCGGCGTGGCCGCACCGATGGCCTTCTTCCCTTTCAGCGGCTGGAATGACAGCTTCTTTGGCGATCTGCACGCGCAGGGGCGGCATGGCGTCGAGTTCTACACGCAGACAAAGGTCATCGTGGAGCGCTGGCCGCGTGAGTGGAGCCGCCAGTTTTAATCGTAGGGACATGGCATGCCGTGTCCTCCAATGGCATTATGAATCAGGGCACGGCATGCCGTGCCCCTACATTTTTAAAAGGTTCAAAATATGTCCCTGTCCCTCGGCAAGACGCGCCATCTCGCCCGCTGCACCACGTCGGAAGGGCGCTTTGTGATCCTCGCCATCGATCATCGTGCCAATCTGTGGGATGAGCTGCAAAAATATCACCCCACGCCGCTCGCCGCGTCAGATGTCATCGCGTTTAAGCGCGACGTGACCCGCATCCTGATGCCCTATGCCAGCGGCCTGCTGACCGATCCCGAATATGGTCTTGCGCCGGGGGTGATTGATGGCACGATTGACGCGCATAAGGGGCTGCTTGCCCCGCTGGAGGTGACAGATTACACCCTGCATCCGATGGAGCGCGAGGTAAATTTCATTCCCAACTGGTCGGTGAAACACATCAAGCGGGCGGCGGGCGATGGGGTCAAGCTGCTGCTGTATTATCATCCTGATGCCCCGACAGCAGCCAAAAAACGCCAGCAGGTTGAGCAGATCATCGCTGAGTGTGGGCGGCAGGACATTCCCTTCTTTCTGGAGCCGATTGCCTACAGCCTCAATCCGCAGAAGCTGCTAACGAATGCGGAACTGTTGGATATCTCGCTGCATATGGCGAGTTTGTTTGCAGGCATGGGCGTCGATGTGTTGAAGATGTCCTTCCCTGTCGACGCTAAACAGAGTGATGATGCGGCGGAATGGCAGGCAGCGTGTACACGGCTGCATCACGCCTGCGCCGGGACGCCCTGGGCGCTCCTCAGCGGCGGTGTGAGCTATGCGACCTTCGCACAGCAGGCGCAAATCGCATGTGCGGCAGGGGCGCAGGGCGTCATCGTCGGGCGGGCAGTGTGGGCCGATGCCATCCCGTTACAGGGCAGCGAGAGACAGGAATTTCTTGAGGGTGTGGCGGCGGGACGGATGCGAGAATTGGCAGCGATTACACTGTCGTGGTAACTACTCAGGCTGGTTTTTAGGCATCACTTCATCCTTTGTTAACTCTTGTGCTTGATTATCTGGTCAATAATTTAGGTCAATGGAAAACATGGAGAGATATTTATTATTTAATA
>DAOTUR010000113.1:0-6692 GCA_034436915.1 Anaerolineae bacterium | reverse complement strand
GTTATCAGAGAAACGCCGTAAGACCCCTGGCTTTAGACATGGGGATATAAGGCGTAAGGGTTACGCTTTTCTGGTAATTTGTTAAACTCTTGTTAGCACCTTAACAAAGGACTGAGAGCGGTTGTGTGGGAACGTCTTCCCGCCCGTAAAATCAGGCAAGCATACAAGGTGTGTCTGGGCGGAAGATGGCATAAAGGCCCGCCGCCGATAAGACAAAACAACGAAATCGGGCGGGACGCGTCCGTGTCGCACAACCTAGAGCGCCGTGAGGCTCATGCGTGCGGCAGAAGCCTCCGCCTTTAGGCGTGGGGAGCGCTCACTCCTCCAAACATCATCCGTAACAGGCGAAAGGCGCAGACTCTTGCGCCTTTCTGCATTCCCGGCGCGCTTGCCGATCTTTCCTAAAGCCTGTCGGTTCCGCTTTTGCCCAAGCCTGCGTATAATGCTCCGCGCAAGAGATACACAGCATCTGACCAAAAAATTGAGGGATGACTTATGCCGCGTTGGTTCTGCTGTCTGATCAGTGCGCTGCTCCTGGCGGCGTGCCAACCCGCCGCGCCTACCGCCACGCCCAATCCCACACTGCCGCCGCCCAGTGCTACGCTGCTTGCCACGCGGACGCCGTTCGTTATGCCCACCGTGCAGCCCTCGCAAACGCCTGTGCCTGTCACACCATCAGCCACGCCGCTTAAAGTTGACACCTTCACCGGACTGGTGATTCAGCCGCCGCTGACGATTCAACTGCCGGAGGGCTGGACGACACTCTACGATACCGCGCTCGTGAATGAGATGGGCGAATTAAATTATGTGCCGATTGCGGTCTACACCGGGCCTGTGAGCGGGGGCAAAGGCACAATTGCGCTGGTGTGGAATTTCAGCAGCATCGCCAGCGCCAATCCCTTCGATGCCAGCTATGGACAGATCAATTTGCTGTCCGATGGCGAACGACTGCTGCGCCAGCTCGTGATCGAAATCGGCTGCAACGTGGGCCTTGAGCCAGCCCGCACCGATCTCAAGCTGGGCGGGCTGCCTGCCGCAGGCCGCTTCTGGAGTGCTGTCACCTGTCCCGCCGGGATGCCGGATACACGCGGCTGGTATGTGGCGCGGGAAGACATGCAAATCGGCTTCGTGTTTTATGCCTTCACCGATCCGATTGATGCAATGAATGGAGCCGCCAAGCAGGAACTGCAAGCCATCCTCGATACGGTGGTGCTGCGCGTCAAAGATGTTCCCATCGCAACCCCTGGAGTCGCCACGCCCTACGGCCAGCCTGTGACAGCGACCAGCGGGCCATCTGCCATTGGCACAGCCGTCCCCGGCGCGATGAGTACCTCCACAGCGGCCTCTGGCGCATCGGTACAGGCCCTCCAGACGCTTGCGGCCACCGTCACGCCGCAGTAGGGCAGGGGCGTATCGTATACCCCGCCACACGGATCGTTAGGCATAAACCATGTGGTCGTAGGGACATGGCCTGCCGTGTCCACATGTTCGGACGAGGCGGGCCTCGTCCCTCCAGACCGCCATAAATATTTTTATTTATCGTTGTGGCGGGATCGTAGGGGCGCAGCGGGCTGCGCCCTTGATTGTGTGCTTACCTCAGTTTTACCCCTCCCACTGCGGGGAGAGGGAGAAAAGCCCCTCCTTGCGAAGCGGGGAGGGGTTTGTCTCCCATCTCAAATGATTGACAGAATAAGAAAGTGTCTCATGCGCCGATTTCTCACCAGCCTCGTCCCCGTCATCATGCTGCTGTTGTGTCACGTTGCGCTCCGCACCCATCACATCGATGTTCAGCAGGTTCATCTCGATGAAGGCTTTCATCTCAGCCGCGCCCTGACCGTCTATGATTTCGATGTGAATCCGGGCCGCTTCGCCCAGGGCAAGATGCTGCTGTATTTCTGGCTGGGCCTGTTTGAACGTGCCGGACAGCCCGGACGCTGCACCCTGCATTCGGCCAGCATCCCGTGTGCCTGGGCCGCTGTCGATCCCACCACCAATATTCCAACGCCGCTGTATCCGTCGGCGCGGCTGGCAATGGCGGTCTTCTCTGTCATCACTGCTGCCACAATCTATCTGCTCGGACGCTGGCTGTTTCATCCGTATGTCGGGCTGCTGGCATTGGCGCTGTATGCCATTTTGCCCTTTGCCTTCTTCTACGAGCGCCTGGCCTTTGCTGATCCGCTGGCAGCGGGCATGATGACCCTGAGCATGTGGCGCTGTCTGGTGTTTGCGCGGCATCCCACGCGCAAGCAGGCCATCATCATGGGCCTCGTGTTGAGCATGGCAGTCATGGCAAAGATGACGATGGGCCTGATTATCATTCTGCCGCTGGCCGCGATGATTCTGGAGCGCGACAGGCTTGGGCTGTCGCTCTCCTCGTATAGGGACAAGCGCAAGCCTGGGGGTGGTCTTGTCAATCGGCTGCTTGATTGGCTCAGGGCACGGATTAATCTGACGGTTGACACGATCAAAGGACTGATTCGTCGTTATGCGGTCAATTTCATCCTCGCCTGCATTGTGGGGTTAGTGATCTGGCTACCCGTGCTGATTCCGGCGGCCATCGCGCACACAACCCCCAATCGTTTCGTCCTCGTCAACGAGACCAATATCGCGCATGGCGAAGATTTTCGCTTCAAGCCCATCGATTACCTGTGGCGCATCGGGCCAGCCCTGCTCGATTATTGGGGCGAGGGCTTGATGATCGGCTGGGTGGAGGCGCTGCTGTTCGGCCTGCTGTGGTTCCCACTCATCGATCATAAATGGTCGCGGAGCTTTCTCTATATTACGATTGCCATGTCATTGGCGGTGCTGCCCTCTGCCCTCATTGCCCGTGTGCAGACCACGCGCTATCTCATGCCCGCGTCTGTGCCGATTGTGCTGCTGGTCGCGGCGGTCATCGTCGGCGTGCTGACGCTGCCCGGACAGGCGCGGCGGCTGTGGATCGCGCTGGCGGTCATGGGCCTGATTGTGGCGCTGGCCTGGGGCCTCTCGCTTGGAACGATAGCGCTCATCCTGGTCATCGGCATTGTCGCGCTCATCATCGGCATGGGGTGGGGGAGGTGGCTGTGGCGGCCTCTTGGCGTGTTGAGCGTCGTGGGGCTGGTACTGTGGGGCGGGACGCATATGCTGGATTTTGCCCGCCAGATTCTCAACGATCCGCATCATTACCCGTTCCACGCCGTCAATCGCACCGAATTTATCGTCGCCTTCTTTCTGGCCGATGACGCCGTGAAAGACGCGGCCCGCGCCATCAACGAATTGCCCGCTGGTGAGCCGCTGTATGCGACGTGGAATCTCTGCCACATGATCTTTTATTACACGGATCGCCCGGTGAACTGCCTTGAAAATGACGCGCCTGTCGCACAGCTCGGCGTGCTGGTCGATGCGCTGCCGCCCAATGGCTATTTTGATCTCACGGTCACGGATTACAAGCCGTTCTGGGACAAAATCAACCACGCCGACTATGAACAGTTGGCGATGTACAAACGCAGGATCATTGATCGGCCTGTGTATGTGGTGCGGGTGTGGCGACAAGGGGAGACGCCGAGTGTGCCTGTGATGGGGCAATGAATCACCCCTCCCCGGCCCTCCCCACTCCGTAGGGAGGGAGAAAAGCGATAGACAGGCGTTTTTGTAGGGGATATGGTTGATTGAGTTGCGAAAAAAGCCCCTCCTTGCGAAGCGGGGAGGGGTTGGGGAGGGGTAAGCTTTACCCGTTGTGGCGGAACACCATCACATCGCCATCTTTGACGACGTAATCGCGGCTCTCCAGGCGCATCTTGCCAACGGCTTTCACGGCCTTTTCGCTGCCCGCCTCGATCAGATCATCGTAGGCGATGACCTCCGCTCGAATGAATTTCTCCATCAGATCGGTGTGGATCGCGCCCGCCGCCTCAACCGCCGTTGCGCCAAGCGGGATCGTCCAGGCGCGGACTTCTTTTTCGCCCGCCGTCAGGAACGAGTGAATGCCCACCAGTTGATACGCCTGCTCAATCACGCGGGCGGCGCTCAATTCGGTGACGCCGTATTCTTCCATGAACATCTCGGCATCTTCGGGCGGAAGCTGCGCCAGTTCTGCCTCCAGCGCCGCCCGCAGGCTGATGTGATTGGCATGGCGGTAGCTGTACTGAATGTTGTGATCTTCGGGCCGCACATCGTCGCCCTGGTTGAGCACAATGAGGACAGGCTTGAGCGTGAGAAAGCCAAAGCCGCCTAGAAAGCGGTGCTGTTCCGGCGTGAAGTCCATATCGCGCAGCGGTTTCCCGTCTTCCAGATGGACTTTCATCGCTTCGAGGACGGGCAGCTCATCTTCCATGGCTTTTTCGGCGCGTTTGCCCTTCACGCGCAGTTCGTTCTGCACCCGTTCCAGGCGCTTCTCCACCGCTACCAGATCGATCAGTAAAAATTCGCCATCAATCGTCTCAAGGTCGCGCTGTGAGTTGATCGACTCGTAGGGGTGCGGCACGATATCGCTGCGAAAGGCGCGAATGACATGCACGAAGCCATCCACCTGCGACAGCTCATTGCGGAATTGTCCCGCCAACCCGCCTTCACCGATGCCTTTGTCCAGGCCGCCAATATCGCTGAAGGTGATGGTGGTGAAGACCTTTTTCTTGGCGGTGTACATCTTTTCCAGCACGTCCAGACGTGTATCAGGCACGTTGACGACGGCGGTATTGACATGAAATTGACTGCCACCCACAGCACTCGTCTCGTAGGAGCCGCGTGTAATGGCATTAAACAGGGTGGTCTTGCCGCTGTTAGGCAGGCCGATGATCCCCAGGCGCATTCGTTGTTCCTCATCTCTGGTCTTAAAACGGGTTCTATTTTAGGGGTAAAGCGGGGCAAGAGATAGAGAAAAAGGCCGACGCAAAAAATAGAGAGAGCGGTTACTCGCCGATCCCTCTATTTGCCAACTGAGGAGGGGTTGGACATGCCTGAGATATTCGTTGATCACGTAATAATGTCTTATACGGCCATCTGGATATCGCTCAGGAAATGGCTCAGGAGATATTTGAGTTCCATGCGGGCAATCGGCTTTGCCAGATAACCATCGAAGCCGCTGGCGAGGCACTGCTCACGATCACCATGCATGGCATTGGCCGTCAGCGCAATGGTGGGGATATGCAGCAGAGACGGATCGCTCTTGAGGCGCTTCACCACTTCCAGGCCGTCAATATCCGGTAGATTGATATCGAGCAGGATGAGGTCGGGGCGCTGCTCTGCGGCCATCTTCAGGCCGCGTGTTCCATCAATCGCCTCGATCATCGCCAGGCCCATCGTTTCCAGCATCTTGCGTACAAGACGCATGTTGTGGGGATTGTCTTCAATATAGAGAATTTTCATGTCGCCTGCTCCGCCCAAATTCAAGTGCTGAGATTTAAATGTATTATAGATGAAAGTTTCACGAGAAGAATTGAGGATTCAATTCTTCCTTATGGTACCCATGTCACTGGAATAAGTTGTAATATTTATTAGGGGGTTTTCATGCTCGAATATAACAGTCATGTTGATTAATAGTCATGTATATTTACTAATTTAAAGCACTAAACCAACTTTGTCTTAACTATTCTTATGCCTCATTAATGATTCATCCAGGCTGTTTTTTAGCAAGCAACATGGCATGATTGTGTCGCCTTCCTCACAGCGAGATCGTATACCCAATGGATTTGCTCACCACCCTTTACACCCTGTTGATCGTCCCGTTGCAGCCGGCCTTTATGCAGCGGGCCATGCTCGCTGCTGTCCTCATTGGCATCGTCAGCGGCGTCATGGGCGCTTATATTGTCACACGCGGTTTAGCCTTCCTGGGCGATGCCCTGTCGCACAGCATTCTGCCCGGCGTGGCGCTGGCCGCCCTGCACAGCGAAGGCATCACAATTCTGCATATGCTCGGTGGATTGGCGGCGGGCATCCTGTCAGCATTGGGGATTGGCGTGCTGACACGCGGCCAGCGGATGCAGGAGGACACGGCCATTGGCATCGTCTTTGCCGGGATGCTGGCATTGGGCATCGGCATTATTTCCAGTTCACGCAGCTTTGCGACGGATTTGCAGCATATCCTGATCGGCAATGTGCTGGCCGTCTCGCCCGAAGAATTGACTTTAATGCTGGTCATGAGCGTAATTGTGCTGCTGATTGTCGTCGTGCTCTACAAAGAATTTTTGCTCATCTCCTTTGATCCCGGCCTCGCGCAGACGCTGCGCCTGCCGGCTGAAAGCCTGCGGATGCTGCTGCTGGTGCTCATGGCTGTGACGATTGTGATCGGCGTGCAGGCGGTGGGCATTGCGATGATTTCCGCTACGCTGGTCACGCCTGCCGCCACCGCCCGCCTGTTCACCAATCAACTCTGGCGCATGATGGGGCTGGCCGCCACGATTGGCAGCATGTGCGGCGTGGTGGGCATGTACATCTCATGGCATACGGGCGTTGCGCCCAGTGCGGCGATTGTTCTGCTCATGACGGGGGCCTTTGCGCTGGCCTTCCTGTTTGCGCCGCACAAAGGCTATGTCTGGTCGCTGTTGGGCCAGAGCGCACGGCGGGCATGATGAAACCTTCATCGATTTGAGTGTCGGGTCGTAACTACTCAGGCTGGTTTTTAGGCATCACTTCATCCTTTGTTAACTCTTGTGCTTGATTATCTGGTCAATAATTTAGGTCAATGGAAAACATGGAGAGATATTTATTATTTAATA
>DAOTUR010000112.1:0-3489 GCA_034436915.1 Anaerolineae bacterium | reverse complement strand
TGATTGTTGCCAATGATCACGGCATTGTTATACAGCCGGCTGCGATTGAGCAGGATATCGCCATACACACTGAGGATCGCGCCGCCACCCGCCGCGCCATCCTGCGAGACATAGCCGTTCTGCAATTGAATATTGTTCAGGGTCAGCTGCGCTTGATCGGTCTGACTACTGTCGCCTTCGACCAGAAAAAAGCGGTAGGGCGTGCCCGTCGCGGCGACCACTGTTGGGCGCAGAATGGTGGTGCCAGTCGTCCCCGACCCGTTGATCGTAATGGGACAGCGAATAATGGGAAAGGCATTGTTGCCGTAAGTCGAGCCGGCCACCAAGGTCGGGCTGACCACGAGTTGAACAGGGGTGAGCTGTAGAACGGTGTGTTCGACACAGATGCCGCTCGCAGGATTGGCGGTGGCGGGGCGCTGGCAAGGGTGGCGATGTTGGCAACGGGCACAATGCGCGTGGGCAGGGTGCTGCCGATGGACATCATTGAGGACCGCAGCGCCTGAGCCTGGGCAGACTGCGTGGACGACGGAACAGGCGTGGGCGATGACGACGGTGACGCTGACGGGCTGGCCGCCAGCGCGGCGGTGACAAGGAGCAGACCGCTGTCATCAGGCAGCAATAAGGCCGGTGAAAGCGACGGCGAGGGCGTGAGGGAAAGTGTTTCGTCCGCAAGCGTCGGGATGGGGCTGCTCGTCTCTGTCAGCAGCGTGGCCGTTTCAGAACTGGCCAGCGTGGATTCAGGTGTAAAAGAGGGCAGCGGCGTTTGGGTCAGTTCAAAGGTGGGTGTTGGAGAAGATGTTTCGGTCAGCGTGGGTAGCAGTGTTTCCGTCAAAAGGGGCATGACAGTTGGGGGTTCGAGAGTGGCAGGATCAGGGGTAGGCGTATCCTGTGCTTGCAGAACCAGCACCAAACCCATCACAAAGAGTAATAACGCCATGACAAACGCCAGGCGGTGTTGTGTTCGCCGCATGATAATCCCCACTCCCCCAATTTTGTTATGTGGGTGAGCATACCAGAGGTCGAGGGATTGTCAACAGCGTCACCCCACGCTTAATCTGCGCTTAGCCGACGCCCCGATGCTTGTCAGCACGGCTATGCTAGCCGACAGAGGACACGGACCGCCTATGTGGATAGCGATTTACTGCTGTGCTTCGGATTGCAGGGTTTCAGCTACCGCAATGAGATCGGCGGCACAGCCCGCGGGAATGCTTGTATCAGCCTGCACCGCCTGAACATACGCCTCGGCAGTGGTTGTGTCTGCCATCAGCATCTCAGCAGAAGGCAACTTAGCGATGGCTTTCGCAGGGACACACGCCGCTTCGATGGTGTCGAGTAATTCAGTGGAGGCATCTGGTGTGAAAAATTGAATGAGTCCATCTGCCACCTCTTTCTGCGCTGCCCAAGAACGAGCAAAAATATCTTCGTTCATTGATTGGGTATCAGGCGCTATAGCAATCCCAACCATCAACCGCCCACCGTAAGGACTATATTGTAGCAGTTCTACAGAGCTAGGGATCGAATAGGTCTTGACTAGAACTCCTGTTGCGGAATCCCAAATTGATAATTCCCCCTGGTAGTCAGTTCCAGCAATCTGTGTGCCCTCTGGATGCCACACTATATAACGTGCGCTACTTGTGATCTTGGTGAGCACATTGCCACTGGCGATATCCAAAATAAGGATGGAATTGAGACGTGATTTATCAGTCATTCCTGTTTCAGGAATGCTTCCAGGTGTATTTAGCTCGACAAGTTTTGTTGTCGCCAGAGCCAGTTTTGTACTATCAGGACTCCATGAAGCAGTAAAGATGGTATCAGTGTCTATTTGATGTTGAGATACGAGTGTGCCTTTCTCGGCATCCAAGATCAATATGGCATTTCCGCCACCCCGTGCGTAAAAATAGCGTCCATTAGGACTCCAGATGTAACTTTCAACATCATCGGACGATCTCTGCCAATTTAACGAAGAAAAAACCCGTAAAAGACGACCATCTACCGAGCTGTAAAATCGCATTTCATTGTCTCGATCTCTGGAGGCAGAGACGCCTCGGTAAGCTACTTCCGTCCCATCGCGACCCCACTGCCCCGAATAAAGTCGAATGGGATCCGTGATCTCAATGATGGGCTGCAAAGTGGTGCTGTCTAGAATTTGTCGTCCCAAAATCATCCGTGAACCATCGGGGCTGATAAGTGCGCGTACGCTGAAGCGGCTGATGTTATCGGGAAGCGCGACAGAAGCAAGTGGGGTTAGCACTTCATCATAGACAGTGAGATTATCTTGCGTGATAACCGCCAATTTTGACCCATCCTGACTCCAATCCATCCAAGATATAGAACCGGATTGTGCCATAACCGAACTGGTGACAGAGTTTAGAATGCTCACAGTAATGAGTATAAGATAGAGGACAAGTTTCATGTGGTATCTCCCTAATCAGTTTCAGACCAAAACCATTGTGGATCAACATAAAGTTGATTCAAGTGACCATTTTGTGTTGATACAGTCACTTCATCGGGCAGTGTGTAAAAATACCAGTTATGCGCATAAAAACGATCCAATTGTGCTGCATCTTCAATAAACATCGTGCAGTAAAAGGGTCGCGGCACAGGACTTTGGGTCGCATCTTCCAATGTATTTCCATTAGGAGGCGATGTAAAATCTGCCACCCAGGGAACCGGATTGGCGATTCCTGCTGTCATTGCCTCCGTGTAAGTCATTCTGAACTCAGGCACTGTCCATCGCTTATAACCACCATTTTTATCCATGCCGTTGGCAAAGATTGCTGTTCTACAATTTAGTGCGCTCTGCCAACCAACGACGACTAAACCGTGTTGAGAAATAGCAGGATTTGGCATCCCTGTATCAAAAAATACAGGGTTAAGGAAGACATAATCGCCTCTTTTCACTTCATATGTTGCACCGCCGACAGTATTAAGAGGGTTAGACGTCAGCAACGTGTGTATGCGTGTACTGAGAGATGTTGGATTAGAAATCGTACCATCACCTAGATTTATCATGTTCTGATTGACCTCATCGACAATGTTTAAATCAGTTTCAGTACTTCGCTGGCCTGTGATGTACTGCTCATTCTTTCCGCCACCAATGCGGATTTGAAAGCCCTTACTCTGGAGAACATTGTTCAGAACAACACTTGGTCCAACAGCCCAATATGCTGCTAGATCCCCGTGTGAATCATAAGGATTACTTGCTTCTCCAAAAGGCGGAATGGTTGGTGCGGGTGCTTGTGGTGTGGAAGGGAGAGGATTGGTATAGCAGTAGCGCCAGCCTTTGTTATCACCACCAGCCGTTTGGCACGAGTTTCCCTCACCGTATGTCATGGGCATTCCACCCATCCAGAGACTTTCTGACACAAATACGTAACTACTCAGGCTGGTTTTTAGGCATCACTTCATCCTTTGTTAACTCTTGTGCTTGATTATCTGGTCAATAATTTAGGTCAATGGAAAACATGGAGAGATATTTATTATTTAATA
>DAOTUR010000111.1:0-2180 GCA_034436915.1 Anaerolineae bacterium | reverse complement strand
TATTAAATAATAAATATCTCTCCATGTTTTCCATTGACCTAAATTATTGACCAGATAATCAAGCACAAGAGTTAACAAAGGATGAAGTGATGCCTAAAAACCAGCCTGAGTAGTTACTAGAAAAATCTTTTAAAGGTGGCCAGTTTTGCTGTCAATCTTCTTCATAGCGCAGCGGGTTTTCATCCAGCGGCAGGCGTCGATAAGTAAAATATGCTCACTGTCGAAGTTTTCAAGGAGTTTTCATGCACGTCCCATCCTCCCCAGAGATTCAATCCCGCGAGACAGAGATTGAGTCTCTCATCCAGCAAATGACGCTTACTGAAAAAATCGGCCAGATGACACAGCCAGAGAAGAACAGCGTCCCGCCCGAAGATGTCACGACCTACTTTCTAGGCTCCATCCTCAGCGGCGGCGGCGGCAACCCCGACCCGAACACGCCCCAGGCATGGACGCAGATGGTTCGCACCTTCCAGGATGCCGCCCTCAAGACGCGGCTCGCCATCCCGCTGATTTATGGCGTCGATGCCGTTCACGGCCACAATAACATGCAAGGCACAGTCATCTTCCCGCACAATATTGGCCTGGGAGCCACCCGCGATGCCGATCTCGTGCGCCGCACCGCCCAGGTGACAGCAAGAGAGCTGTTGGCCTCGAATGTGCATTATGACTTCGCACCCGCTGTGTCTGTGCCGCAGGATATTCGCTGGGGCCGCGCCTTTGAGGGCTTCAGCGAAGACACGAACATCGTCATCGCCATGAGCACCGCCTACATGCAGGGCTTGCAGGATGAGGCGAATCGCGTCCTGGCCTGCATCAAGCATTATGTGGGCGATGGTGGCACCAGTTGGGGCACACCCCTCACCTACGAATGGCTGGGCGGGAATTTTCAGGCACCGGGCGATGGCTATAAACTCGATCAGGGCAACACCATCGTCGATGAAGCCACCCTGCGGGCGATCCATCTGCCGCCCTACAAAGCTGCCATCGACGCAGGCGCAATGAGCGTGATGGCCTCGTTCTCAAGCTGGAACGGCCTCAAGATGCACGCGCACAAATATCTGCTTACCGATGTGCTCAAAGGCGAGTTTGGCTTTGAGGGCTTCGTGATCTCAGATTGGATGGGCGTCAGCCAGATTGACCGCGATTATGCCGTGAGCGTGGCAACGTCTGTGAATGCGGGCGTCGATATGGTGATGGTTCCGTATGATTACCAGAAAAGCGCCGTAAAGCCCATGCCTTCAGGCATGGGGATATAAGGCGTAGGAGCAACCACTTTTTCTGATATACTCGTCTATGACATGAGGCAGCCGCGCCAGCAGGTCAGCGCGACGGTGCGCTCACGGGTGAGCACGAGAGCATCGGCCTGCTGGAATCGCGCTGCCAGCGTGTCAATATCGCGGACGGTGTCGTTGTAGATGGTGATCTCATGCCCATCCAATTTGCGAAAGGCATCAAGGGTGCGGACGGCATCCTGGTAATCATCGGGAATCACGATGTGCATGGGCGTCTTCCTGTCATCAACGGGTCTGCGCCTATGTTACGAGAAATCGGCATGATGGGCGACCATCATAATCTCGGCGCAGGATCAGATCGATTACAACCATGTGATGAACAAGCCCCTAAGCGTAAGTCGCAGCAGCGGCCTGATTCCGAGCGATGTGATTCACGCTCATTCAGGATGTGCTGGATCCCCCACTCTCCCCGCCCTTTGGCCCGTAGAAGATCACCCACGTCACAAAATCGTCGGTGAAATCTGAAAAGCGATGCTCCACGTCCGCCGCCACAAACAGTACATCATGCGGCGCAAACGGAAACGCCTCGCCATTAATCGTGAGAATGCCTGTGCCGGAGACGATGATGTAAAGCTCATCCTGCTCATGCGGCGTCTGATAATCCGTCTCTTTGGGCGCAAAGATTTCAACCATCATGGAGCCGTGCGCCAGCGCCTGAACATCCCAGACGCCCAGCGGCCATTTGTCGGTTTTGGGCAGCGGCAGTTTTGCCAGTGCGGGCGTGACAGAGGCTTTCATACAGTTTCTCCTCAAAAAATTGAGTACCGAATATAAACAGCTTAGGAACAGGAGTTAAATAACACAAGCATTTGTTTGATTTGATACGCTGGACTACAGAAGTAGATGCAGAAGTTATTCGATACTCAATCCTTAACCCCTGTGGAGCAA
>DAOTUR010000110.1:0-10588 GCA_034436915.1 Anaerolineae bacterium | reverse complement strand
GCTTAATACTGCGCTGATTTTGTGCGCCGATCATGAATTGAATGTGTCGGCCTTTGCCGCTCGTACCGTCGCCTCAGCGGGCGCGACGCCGTATGGCGTGGTCATGGGTGGATTGGCGGCGATGCAGGGCTACAAACACGGCGGTCATACGGTGCGCGTCGAGGCCATGCTGCGCGAGGCGGCTCCGTCTGCCATCCGCGATGTCATCGCCAGACGCTTGCAGCGCGGCGAATTTATCCCCGGCTTTGGACACAAACTCTATCCCCAGGGCGACCCACGTGCGGCGCTGCTGCTGACGCTGGTCAAAGACGCCTATCCTGATTCAGAGGCGGTGCAGCGGGCAGAGGCTGCGGTCAAGGCGGCGGCGGATCTGCTGCGCGAGGCCCCGACGGTTGATTTTGCGCTGGTGACATTGTGCGATGCGCTCAGTCTGCCGGAGGGGAGTGCGATAGCGTTGTTTGCGCTGGCCCGCACGATGGGCTGGATCGGACACGCAATTGAGCAGTACAGCGATGGGCATATGATTCGCCCCCGCGCCTTGTATCGCGGCGAGCAGCCGTAGAAATTATTGAGATTTGTCGTAGGGGCACGATACATCGTGCCCTTTATGATTTCATGGTGGGCACGATACATCGTGCCCCTACGGGTCATCGAAACGGCGCGAGAGACCCCTGTCTTTAGACATGGGGAGGGAGAGCGCCTTTTTTCTTTCAGGGATATAATTCAGGTCGTTGGAAAGACACTCTGCTCAGGCAGAGAAAACGGCTTATTCTGGGCGACCAGAACCAGCGGCGGGATTAAAAATCCCTGGGACGAAATTCCCGAACGCGGCATTGATTTTTAATGCCGGGTGGCTGTCATTCCGCCATACGCGGTGTGTGTCTTGGGCTTCAAGCCTGCCACAACTGCAAGCCCCGGCCTTTAGGCGTGGGGTATCTGACAAGGGAGGTTTTTGTAGGGACGAGGCCCGCCTCGTCCGCCGCATTGCCCCCAAAAAATTCAATCCGTCATCCGGGATCGTCCTACGCCCGCGAGAAGCGCCGTTTGAGCAACCGCGCCAGCCATTGCAGCTCCTCAATCTTGAACAGCAGCGCCAGCCCCACGTACACCACCAGACACGCCCCACCCGCGATCACAACCACCAACGCCTCACGCACGAAGCCCTGGCCGCCGCTGCCGAGCACCCGCGTCAGGAGGGTGAGCAGCAGCGTCCCCACCACGCCCATAACCAGCCCCGCCGCTGTTGATTTGAAGGCGGTGGCAATCAGGCGCTGACGGGCAAAACCGTTGAGACGCGCCCGCAGCCAGACGCCGCAAATCACGGCATGTGTAATCTGCTTCACGCTGTCGGCAATCATCAGGCTGAACAGGCCGTAACGCGGCATCAGCGCCAGCGCCACACCCATATAGATGACGAAGCTCACAATCCCAACCAGTGCGGGTGTCACGGTATCTTTGCGGGCATAAAAGGCATACACCAGTAGCAGATCAATCGCCACGAACGGCAGCCCGATGAGGTACAACCGCAACGCCAGCCCCGTGATATTGGTATCAACAGGCGTAAAGGCCCCCCGCTCAAACAGCAGTGCGATGATGGGATGCGCCAGCACGAACAGCCCGACAGTGGCCGGAATAATCAGGGTGATGGTGAGGCGCAGTCCCAGCCCAAACGTCTCTTTGAAAGCGCGATTGTGGTCAATCCCAAGCGCCTGTCGTGCCAGCGTCGGCAGCACAGCCAGGCTGATGGCGGTGGCGATCAAGCCCTGTGGGAACTGGAGCAGGGTGGTCGCCCAGTTCATATAGGCGATGCTGCCCGGCCCAGTCTGGCTGGCGAGGTTATAGCTCACCGGACGAATGATGAGCGTATCCACGATCAGCGAGAACATGACCGGGGCATACAGCAGCGCAATCCGCCGCAAGACCGGATGCCGCCAATTGAGGACAAAGCGCAGATGCGCCAGCTTGAGGCCCGACAATTGCAGCAGCATCTGCATGACGCCCGCCAGCAGCCAGCTCACCGCGACAACCGTGATAGCATGGGGCGGACGGGCATAGGTGTAGGGCATCAGCGGCGAGAGCGTCAGGCTGATCGTGAGCACGCGGGCAGGCACAAACAGCAGCGTCACAAGCACAATCGTGCCGTTGCCCACCATCCCGGCAAAGGCGGGCAGCGTGAAGGATTTGAGAGCCAGCAGTGTCGCGCTGAAGAGGGCAAACAATCCCATGAAGAGCAGCGCAGGGGCGGTAATTCGCAGCATATCAATTGCCAGACTCTGCATGGCGGGCGTATAGCCGTTGGCGGTGGTGAGCGCAATGATCTGTGGGGCGAAAATTTCCATCAGCAGCACGATCAGCGCCAGCACGACGATGATGAGGCTCATGAGGATGGACAGCACGCGCCACAATTCATCGCGCCCTTTGAGCGTCACAATCTCGCTCAGGACGGGGATGATGGCCCCGTTGACATGTCCGGCGATGAGCAGATCGTTGATGGCACTAGGGACGGCTGTCGCCACCAGAAACGCCGACACCTGCGGCGACGCGCCGAATAGAAAGGACATCGAGATTTCGCGGATGAGGCCCAAAACGCGGCTGGCAATGCCGCCAATCGCCAGGATCATGCTCGCTCCGGCCACTTTCGCGTTGATGTCTTCCTGCTCGCGGCGGGCCTCTTCCTCGACGATGAGGGCGTCGGGAGAGAGCGGTGAAACCGGTGAATCAGGCGAGAGGAGCGTCATGCGATCACTTTCATAGGGATTTGCCACGCGCAACGATAGCACACGGGTCTAGCGTTTGCGAGATGGCCTTGCCATGAGTCTTTGCTGCCTTAAAGACACGCAAATTAGGGGATTGGATACGGCAATCGACGCCCAGAATCGTCTGTAGGGACATGGCACGCCATGTCCTAGCACGCCATGTCCTAGCACGCCATGTCCACCCTATGGACATGACATGTCATGTCCCATATACAGCAACTTAAGGATTTTTGTGCTTATTGTGAGCCAAAGACGCGGCAAAAGCGCTTGCGCCAGGGACTGAAAGTCCCTGTCTCCCGTCTTGCAGGGTTGAAAACCCCGCCCAAACACGCCTCAAAAGATTGTTTCAGCGGGACTTTCAGTCCCGCAAAAGGCAAGACAGGGGTTTTCAACCCCTGACGACAGGGCATAAGAGAGATCGAGAAGGTTCGATTTTCTTAAGTGCATATGGGACACGGCCTGCCGTGTCCACACCTTCGGACAAGGCGGGCCGTGTCCCTACTCCTAGATGTGAGCCTATATTCATGCCATTGTCCTCCTGCTGTCTTTTTAATCTTGTCGCATGAAAACTCGTGTGCGACAATGCCCACCCATAACGGCCCTGTGCCTTTGATCGAGAAGGACTTGCAAGCACATGCACGATGTACGCACCCTGGAAAAACACACCAACATCATCTCAAAACGCCTGACCTTGAGCGTGATTATTCCCTGCTATAACGAACGCCCCTCGATTGAGAACATTCTCGATAAGGTGATGGCGGTGGGTCTGGCCGATGAGATTGTCATCGTGGACGATGGCTCCACCGATGGCACGATTGAGATTCTCAAGCGCCTGGAGGGGGAAGGGCTGCCCGGCGTGCGAATTCTCTATCATGCCCGCAATCAGGGCAAAGGCGCGGCCCTCGTCACGGGCTTCAAGGCCGCCACCAGCGATATCTTCCTCATCCAGGACGCCGATGAAGAATATGACCCGCGTGAATATCCCGTCCTGCTCAAGCCGCTGCAAGAGGGCATTGCGACAGTCGTCTACGGCTCGCGCTTCCTCGGCGGCCCGCGCAAAACCATGTTCTTCTGGAATATGATCGCCAACAAGAGCCTGACCCTGGCGACCAATATCCTCTATAACTCGATCCTGAGCGATATGGAAACCTGCTACAAGGTCTTCCGCTCAGAGGTCGTGGCCGATATGAAGATCAATGCACGCGGCTTCGAGTTTGAGCCGGAATTTACGGCCAAAGTCCTCAAGAAGCGTATTCGCATCTATGAAGTGCCGATCTCGTACAATGGCCGCGAATGGGATGAAGGCAAGAAAATCCGCTGGACGGATGCGCCTATCGCCCTGTGGACGCTGATCAAATATCGTTTCGTGGATTAAAACGCAGAAAACCGCAAAGACGCAAAGGGGGGGGGTCTCGTAGGGACATGGCCTGCCGTGTCCGAACATGTGGACAAGGCGGGCCTTGTCCCTACGAGAGCCTGTCATTATCTTTTAACAGTCATCTTCTTAGCGCTCTTTGCGCCTTTGCGGTTCCATTTATCATCTCCAACGGTTAACGATCCTTCCTATGCCCTCATTTCTGCGATCCATCCCAAGACCCATCCTCATTGTGAGCGTCATCAGCCTGATTCTCGCGCCGATTCTGTCGTCGAATCTGCTGGAAATCCTGCGCGGCGGCGAGATTTTTCATTGGCTCTGGCCGTATACGCCTGTGCCGATTGTGCGCGGCCTGTCGCTACTCGTGAGCGTCATTGTCTATGTCGCAGCAGGCATGTGGGCGGCGCGGCGCGGCACACGCAGCGCGGCGATTGTCGCTATCATCGGCGGAATCCTGCTGCCCTACATCGTGATCGGGATGCGCTACGACAATCCCGTTTTGGAGACGTTTGACCGCACCGTGAGCGGCGTCGTCACCGGGCCGCATTTGCTCGGCTCACAGATTGAGTGGGGCAATCTGGACTCGTGGCGCGATTGGCCGCGTGTGATGGACGAGTATCACACGCGCAGCATCCACATGGCGATCAGCCCGCCCGGTCTGCCCATGTTTTACGGCCTGCTCAATCAACTGTTTGAGGCCATGCCCGCCGTCTCAAATTTTCTGTATGAGCGCATCATCCCGCAGCAGTGCCATAACTATCAATTTATCTACTACACGCACGCCGAATGGGCCTCAAGCTGGTTTGGCACGCTGATGCCGCTGTGGGCCACGATCACACTGCTGCCGCTGTTTCGCATTGCGCGGCGCATGACCAACAGCACGATTGCCCGCTGGCTCATGCTGTTCTGGCCGATTCTGCCGGGCGTCGCCATGATGTCGCCCGTGTGGAACATCATCTATCCGATGTTCTGTCTGTTTGCCTTCTGGCTCATCCTCATCGGCCTTGCGCGGCGCGGCCCCAGAGCGTGGCTGCCCCTGTACGGCGCGGGCGTCATCGTCAGCCTGCTGACGTTTGCCAATCTCTCGCTCGTGCCGTTCATCCTGCTGTGCGGCCTGTATGTGCTGCTGCATTGGTTCTTCCACGAGCGCCCAGGCTTTCCCTTTGGGCGGCCTGTCATGCTCGGCCTGATGTTTGGTCTCGGCGTGCTCACGATTTGGGTTCCCTACACGCTCATCACGGGGACGACGCCGTTTCAGATCATCAACCGTGCCTTTGATGCCCATTTCACGCTGGAACGACCCTTCCTCCCCTGGCTGTATATGCACTTCTGGGAGTGGATTCTGTTTGGATCGCTGCCATTGGCGCTCGTCTGGTTGCTGCAAGCGATCAAGCCGCCGCGTGGCCGCAATGTGCTGCCGCTGGCGCTGCTGCTCTCGATGATCATCCTGCTCCTGAGCAATACCGCACGCGGCGAGACCGGGCGCGTCTGGCTGTTCTTCACGCCGTTTGTCCTGCTCAGTGCCGCGCTGTGGGTGCATGAGTGCCTTTTTGCACAGCGGCCCCAAATGCTCAAAGACCCTGCCCAGATGACACGGATCGAGACAGTCCTAGCTCCGTTCTCTCTGCGTCGTTTTGTGCCCTGGGCCTTTGAGTCCTCTCCGACAGAGGCCAATCGACTCGGCGCGATCTTTGCCCCGCTCTTGATCGCCCAGGCTGCGATTTTGCTGGCGCTTGCGCCCACCTGGGACACCATGTTTGCGCCCGATATCACGCCCACACCGCCGCCGCCCGTCGCTGCCGCCGGATTGACGCCCACCAGCATTCAATTTGGCGACGCCTTCCGTCTGGTCGGCTGGCAAGGCCGCGCTGACGGCAAAACCATCACCTTCGATTTGGCCTTCCAATCGCTGCGCCAGTTGGATCGCCCGTATAACATCGCCATTTTGCCCGTCGCGCCCGATGGCAGCACGCCGATCTCCGCTTTAGTGTGGCAGCCGCACCCTACCACCTACCCAACAACCTGCTGGCGGCCCGATCAAATCATCGGCGAGCAGGTGACGATTACTGCGACGGATGCGCTCAGTGCGGGCGATTGGTGGTTCAGCGTGCGCGTATTTGAAGACCTCAAAAATCCGATGAATGTCCTGAATATCACCCTGCCCGATGGCAGCCGCGATACGCAGGCGGGGATCGGGCCTGTCACGGTACAAACGCCCTAAGAAGCCGTTTGATAATGCAAAATGTTATGCATGATTCGTGTAGGGACAGGGCCTGCCCTGTCCGTTCATCGCGTGAAAACGGACAGGGCAGGCCCTGTCCCTACGCCAAAATACATTTTTTTGTAACGAATGGCATTATCAAACGGCTTCTAAAAAACCTCGGTTTTGCTCTGCTGCTCACCCATCACCACCCGGCTATCCTCTCACACAAAGGGTGGGGCGGGGAGTGGGGTGCAAAAGCCCCTCTACCACGCAGTGGGAGAGGGGTTGGGGTGAGGGTAAAATATATCCAAAACTCAGGTTAAAAAGACACGGGATGAGGACAAAATAACCAAACTCATCCCGTTCTGGGCTGTTCAATACTGCCACCTCTTTTGGCATTCGAGCCGATTGTGTAATATCCTAGTGAAAATGCCACCTTCTTCCCAAAAAAATCCTGTTTATTTGCCAGCCAAACAACCATCATCGTGTAACGTCAGGATCGCAGACAGCGTTACCAGACAAAACAGGGCGTGGGTTATGGAACAGCTACCAAGCAGTGGGCCGCTTTCCTCCGTGGGGGCCTCGCAGAATGTCTTATTCGCAGGCGACCAGGTGCGTCTTGAGGGCCAGATTGATTATCCCTCTTCGGCTGCACCCGCTGGTGGCTATCCCCTGATATTTGTTCTGCCTCATGCCACCAGCACCAAGCGTCAGCAGTACAGCCACATCGTACAGATGGGGACAGAAATTGGCGCGGCGGTGTTTCGTTGGGACAAGCGCGGCACAGGCGGCAGTGGGGCAGGCGGATCAGGCTCCGTCGTGTTGGATGCCGTCAAAGCCTATGAAACTGCACTGGTTCAGCCGCAGATCGATAAAACCCAGGTCATCCTCTACGTCCAGAACGAGGGCACAAGTCTGCTGGGCGAAGCATATGATCTGTTTGCAGCGGTGCAAAAGCCAACAGGGGTGGTGCTGGCCGGCAACATGCTCGATGAAAAGCAGGTGATCCTGATCAAGACGCCTGTGCATCTGGTTGTCAGCAAAAATGATTGGAATCCTTGGCAGACCTACGCGGAGGCCGCCGCCAAAGCGCACAACAAGGCGCTGCGACTGGCGGCGACCTTTTTTGTCGCGCCCAATACGGATCGCCGCCTGATGTATAACCACAGCGCGACGTTTCATCGCGGCGCGGCGGCCAGCATCCAGGAGTGGGTGTGTCATCTGTGTCCCTCCTGCCATCTGCCGCCCAAGCCCCAAGCGGATTAAATGCCACACCCAAAATTCAACATGGGCGGACGAGGCGGGCCTCGTCCCTACAAATGAACACCGAGGATGGAAGGATCATCATGCCCCACGCACCCTTTACGACAGATTTCACAGGCCAGAGCGTCATCGTCACAGGCGCAGGCGCGGGCATTGGCGAAGCGATTGCGCGGGCGTTTGCCAGGGCCGGGGCCAACGTAGTCGCCAATGATCTCAATCCAGATCGCGCCGAGCGCATCATGGACACCCTCAAAGCCGCAGGCGGGCAGGCCATCGCGTTTCAAGGCGATATTGGCAACCGCTTTCAGGCGGCGGCGCTGATCGAGACCGCCCGTGATGCCTTCGGGCAGATCAACCTGTTTGTGAATGCGGCAGGCATCTATAAAGTCGAGCCGATGGCCCGCATTGATGAATGGGATTGGCGGCGTCAGATCGAGGTCAATCTGACCGGGGCATTCTTCTGCACACAGCTCATGGGCCGCGTCATGGCCGATGAGGGCGGCGGCGTCATTGTGCATCTGGCCTCGACTGCGGGTCACACCCATACGCTGCCATTGGGCGCGGGCTATGTTGCCAGCAAAGCAGGTGTGATCGCGCTCACGGCACAGGCGGCGCGTGAATTGGCTCCGGTGGGGGTGCGCGTCAATGCCGTGTGTGCGGGGTCGATTTCCGAGCCGGATATGCCGACTGAGCCGCACAACATGCTCAATCGCATGGGGGAGGCCGAGGATGTGGCGAATGCGGTGCTGTTTCTATGCAGCGATGCCGCCCGTTTCATCACCGGGCAAACGCTCATCGTTGATGGCGGCGGCTTGGAGGTTTAGAAGTCCATCCTGCTCTCCTCGCGCCCTTGTGTGAGAGGGGCCGGAGGTAAGAGGGGCTAAGAGGTCAAAATGAAACGTTCTCTAATTCGGATTGTGCGTATGATTGCGATTGTTCTCATCCTGAGCCTTGTGATTGCTGGCGGCTGGCTGTGTGTGCAGCAGGCCAATATCTTCGCGCATCCCCCGCGATTTCCCGTGGCGAGCCACCCATCCGATTACAAATTTGCCAATGGGCGCGATGTGACCCTCATCACGTCTGATGCGGTCAAACTGTCAGGCTGGTTCATCCCGCCGCCTCAACCTGCTGCGAAGAATCCGACCATTTTATTTGTGCATGGGATTGGCGGGAATCGCCTCAATTCTATGCTCGTCGCGCAGTGGCTCAACCAACAGGGGTACGCCCTGCTCATGTTTGACTTGCGCAATCAAGGCAGCAGCGGGGGCACGTTCAGCACAATGGGACTGCGTGAGGTGGAGGATGTCAAAGCCGCCTTTGCCACTCTCATCGTCCAACCCGATGTTGATCCCGACAGGATTATCATCTTCGGCCAGTCGATGGGGGGCAGTACGGCGATTATGGCAATGGCTCAACTGCCGCAGGCCCGTGCCCTGATTGTGGAGACCGCCTATACCAGCGTGATTGATGTGACCAATGATGGCGTACAGGCGGTGATCGGCAGGCCGTTTATCTTTGGCGATGTCATTCTCGGCATGACGAATCTGCTGACAGGCGACAATATATATGCTGTGCGCCCAATTGATGTGATTGCCTCCATTGCGCCGCGCCCTATTCTCATCATGCATGGCACAAGCGACACGACCATTCCCGTGAGCCACGCCGTCGCTCTCTATGAGAAAGCCCAATCGCCCAAATCACTCTGGTTGGTGGAGGGCGGCGTGCATGGCAATCTCTACCAGATCGCCCAGGGAGAGTATCAACAGCATGTGCTCGATTTCCTGAATAACATCCCTGATAATCAATGATGCGATTCCCCCTTTAACCCCACCCCCTCCCTCCACACTGCGTGCAGAGGGAGGGAGTAGCCAGGGGTTTTCAAGGGTAGGTTTTTTATAAGGACGCGAAACCCCTCAAAAGACCTCGTGTTTTGGTGTGATCGACATCCCTCGCACGACGGCAAAGGGTCGTGCTGTTTCTATGCAGCGATGCCGCCCGTTTCATCACCGGGCAAACGCTCATCGTTGATGGGGGTGGGTTAGGGGTTTAGAGGGATAAAATATGCAGAATCCTACAACCGTATTGATTTATCGTCTTTACGGTTTTTGATTCGACCATGTGTTATAATCGCTACAGTTTGACAAGTCTTCCAGGATGCGCTCATGCCTCAACCGGCAACTCGCCTGCCCTATTCGGTGGATGAACGGGCCGAAGGTCACCACCCCGACCATACCGCTCCGTCGACGCGCTATGCCCAGCAGCCGCTGGTTCGTGTTCTCGCGTCCGCAAGTATGCTGGCCGGGGATACAGGGCTGATCGTGAAAGCACAGACACCCGAAGGTCCAGACGCCACCGAGAAGCAAGATTCTACTATCACCAAGGAAGAAGCGACCCTCGCCGATTCCGCTGCCAAGACTGCGCCAAAACCGGATCTTCTGGTCACGGTGCCTGTTGGAAAGCCTTTGGCACTCGTTGTCGAAGACACCGTTGAACTTGCGGAAGTCATTCAGGCCACCCTGGAAGGCATGGGCCTCGACACCGCCTATGCGACACATGGCAAAACAGGGTTGGAAAAACTGAAAGAAATCAATCCCGATCTCCTGCTGATGGATATTGGCCTGCCCGATATTACGGGCTGGAAAATGCTCGACAGCATCAAAGAACACTACGCAGCCACGCCCAGCGCCAAAATGCCCGCCATTATTGTCATTACGGCTTATGGAGACCCTGCCAATCGCTTGATTGGCAAGCTGCAAAATATTCACAGTTATTTGCTCAAGCCGTTTACGCCCGATGAAGTGGAAAAGCTGGTGCGACTGGCCCTCAGCGGTGAACCCGCCCCGGAACACGGTCTGCGCGATAGCAAAAAATAGTTATCAGAGAAACGCCGTAAGACCCCTGGCTTTAGACATGGGGATATAAGGCGTAAGGGTTACGCTTTTCTGGTAATTTGTTAAACTCTTGTTAGCACCTTAACAAAGGACTGAGAGC
>DAOTUR010000109.1:0-3903 GCA_034436915.1 Anaerolineae bacterium | reverse complement strand
TATGCTGGCACCCATGTCGGACGTGTGGCCTGCCGCGCCACAGGAAGCTTTGATCTTGTGACAGCGCTCGGCAAAGTCACGGCATCGCACAAACATCTCAAGACGCTTCACCACTCTGAAGGCTATACCTACCAGAAAGGACAAGGCGCTCTCCCTCCCCTTGCCTAAAGGCAGGGCTATCCCGCGCCGATTCGATGATTGATCGGGCCTATAAATAACAAACGGTGGGCCATTGATGTGTAAGGGCGACCCATGGGTCGCCCGACAAAATCGCAACATACGGCTTGCTTGGGCGACTCATGGGTCGCCCCTACGATGTAAATTTTGAGATATTTGCCTCATCCCGCATCTCTCTAAAGGTTCGCCTGATGCCCTTCGATCCCAGGATTTTAACGCCCACCGCCTCGATCAACCGCGTGCGAATTGTCGATCTACCGCCAGCGTATGCGCTGCGCGATGAGGAGCGTGGCAAAACCGCCTATGAGCTGCTCGGCGCACAGGCGGTGTATGCGCTGATTCGGGAGCGGGCGCACCTGCTCGATTTGCCTATGCCGCTGCCCGATCATCCAACAAATGCGATCATGGTGGCGTTCCAGACCTGTTTTACCGCCAAAAATCCAATCATTCAGGGAATTGCAAAAGAGATTCGAGCGATTGTCCATCGCCGCCTCGCCCTACTGCTGGCAGTGCTGCGGCGCGGCGATGCGGCCAATCGGGAGGCGCGGCCCGAATGGGATGACTCGTATTGGAATTATTGGCGCTCTACATCACGCATCATCATCGGCGGGGGACTGCTGCGCGATGGGCTTGGAGACACGCTTAATGAGAGTCTGAGTCTGTTCTTTAGGACGTTCGACGACGCCAATCCAAGCAGTCTCCCCCTCCAAATAAGCCATGATTCGTATGGTTCGTATCTTCCGCTTATAGGCGCGGCTTGCACCGCCTCCCCAGACATGCAGCGCATGGTCGTGCTCGATTTTGGCGGTACATCGGTGAAAACGGGCATCGCGCATTATCAACACGGCGCACTCACATTCATCAAAGAGAAGGGGTCGTTTGCGGGGCCATTGGGGGAACCGTATTCGCTTACACAGCAAACGGAAGCGGAGAAGATGGTCGTCTTTAACGAGATGGCGGATCGCATCGCCCAGACGATCCAGCACGGGACTGAACCAGAGCGCATCCCACACGCCGCTGTCAGCCTTGCCGCCTATATCGATCCTAACGGCCATCCGTATCCCAACAGCACGGGCGGATATGCGGCGCTGCATACTGTCGCGCCCAACCTGCAAACGGCGCTGGCGGACGCCGTGAGCGAAAAAGTCGGCAGAGCCATCACAGTGCGCTTGATCCACGATGGCACAGCCGCCGCGACGGTCTATCCGGGACGGGCTGTGCTGGTGTTTGGCACGGCGATTGGGTTTGGGGCCTCTCCCGCGATTCCCAATCCCTGCTCACCACCTGCCAATGTGCTGGACGAATAATTCTTTGCACTTCAATGATTTTGAATAGCATACTTAGGAGGAAAACATGCCCACACTCGAAGATACGCTGCAATTGGCTCTGCGTGCTCATACAGGCCAGAAAGACAAGTATGGCAGGCCCTATATCCTGCATCCGCTGCGCGTGATGGCCCGCATGGAGACGGAGGCCGAACAGACGGTGGCGCTGCTGCATGATGTCGTCGAAGACAGCCTTTACACGCTGGATGATCTGCGCGAACAGGGCTACAGCGAGGAGATTGTTGTCGCGGTGGATGCCCTGAGCAAGCGCGAGGGCGAGGAGTATTTCGCGTTTGTGCGACGGGCGATGGTCAATCCCCTGGCGCGGCGCGTCAAGCAGGGCGATCTTGAGGACAATATGGATATTCGGCGCATGACGGAGATTACGGAAGAGGCGCACACCCGTCTGCAAAAGTATCTCAAAGCCTGGGAGATGGTCACGCAGTCCGTCGATCAGGAGACATAAGAGCGCGATAGGCATGGCAGGCCGAACGTCGTCAGCGCCGCGATGCCCATCGGGTCTCTGAGGCCAACAGCGCCCTATGACTCCTCGTCAGGGGCAGTAGGCCGCTGCGGGAGCGAACGCAGCCCGGAGGCGGGCTGTGGGCCTGTCGCGGGGCGCTGCTGCGGCGGTTGGCCCGGTTGGGCGGGCCGCTGTTGGAGCGGCTGTGGCTGGCCGGGCTGCGCGGGACGCGGCATCGGTTGGCCGGGCGTGGGCTGGCCGACCTGTGCCGGACGCGCTGTCTGCACTGGCGCGGTAGCGGGCTGCTGCTGTGGGGCGGCCACCGGCTTCTTAAAGATATAATTCTGTCCATCAAAGGCGGCGAATTCGTAGCCCTCGTCACCGAGCGACTGCATCATCTCAAAGACAGGCTTGTCTTTCCATTCAGCGATTTTTATGCCGTTGCGCCGATAGTTCATGCCGTATGAGCGCACAAGATTGACGCAGACATAATCCCATTTGGGCATGGTTCACCCTTCCCGATCTCACCTCAGTATGTCTTTGGAGTATAGCACAGAGATGAGATCGGGGATTCATCAAGGGTCGGGTGTGGGCGTAAAGAGGGGCGATGGCAGGAGGACAGGCGTCAGGTCTTGCAGCAGGATCGGGGTGAGCGTTGGTATAAATGTTGGAAAGGGAGTGGGCGATGGAAACGCCCATATGCACCAACTTAAGGATTTTGTGCTCTGTGGGTCAAAGACGCGGCAAAAGCGCTTGCGCCAGGGACTGAAAGTCCCTGGCTCCCGTGTTGCGGGGTTGAAAACCCCGCCCAAACACGCCCCAAAAGATGGTTTGAGCGGGACTTTCAGTCCGGCAAAAGGCAAGGCAGGGGTTTTCAACCCCTGACGACAGGGCATAGGAGAGATTAAGAAGGTTCGATTTGCTTAAGTTGCTGCATATGGGAGTGGGCAATGGAAACGCCACAGCGCACGCTTATTCATAAGCGACCTTTTGCAAAATTTTTGGGGATTTAACGGGGCGCACAAGGGTTTGGCGCGCCAAACCCCTACAAATACGATCTTATGCCTCTTAATCCGGGATGACGGCCAGCACCGTGAGCTGCGTGCTGCGCTCCACGTCCAGGCGGCGATGAATGACCGCACTTTCGAGGAATTCCAGGATGAAGACCAGCACCGCCCCCAGGAACAGCCCGGCCAAGCCGCCAATGATCGTATACACAGCCACATTGGGGCGCAGGCGGCTGACGCTGGGATTGTCCTTGACGAGCGCCTGCACGCGATCTTCGCGCCGCGCCTCCTGATTGATCTCATTCTGGCGCTGGATCAGTTGATTGCCCCATTCCTGCGTGATGGGATTCAGCGTGCGGGCCGCCTCTTCGTCGCTGTGGGCGGGCAGATCAACGCTGATCTCAATCGACATATTGTCTTTGTTGGGCGCAACAGTGGTGTTTCCGAGGAGCGCATATGGCTCCTGGTCGATCTGGAGGGCGTCAATTACCTTTTGTGCCACCAGCGAACTGCGGAGATACTCGGCGCGATTGTTCAGGAGTTGAACAGCGGCCTGCTGCAAACCCCAATCGGGGCGGGAGGGCACAATGAGGATGGTTTGCGAACTGCGATAGACGGGCGTCATAGTGCGGCTGAGCAAAAAGGCCGTCCCAGCCGTGAGCAGCGCCAGCAGTAGGATGATCCAACCGCGCCGCACAAAAATGCCAGCATAATCGAGTAAATTCATCGAGATCGGCGCGAGAGACCCCTGCCTTTAGGCAGGGGGAGGGAGTGCGCCTTGTCCTTTCTGGTAGGTATAGCCGTCAGAGTGCTTTCCCCGAAGGGAGGGAGCGATTTGAGTTACCGCTGGCTCGCTCCGAGCCGTCTCCGCTTGCGCGGATGATGTTCACCTCGACAATGTTAGAAGCGGTTTATGTGTGAACGACACTGT
>DAOTUR010000108.1:0-5678 GCA_034436915.1 Anaerolineae bacterium | reverse complement strand
GAACGATTAAACAGGCGGCTTGGGAGCCAACCGTGTCGTTCACACATAAACCGTCTCATAACGTTGTCGAGGTGAACTTTACCCCGGAAACGGGGGTGGCTATGGGAACGAGCCGTAGGCAACTTAAATCGTTCCTTCCCTTCGGGGATACCATCGTAATTACACCTACCAGAAAGGACAAGGCGCTATCCCTCCCCATGCCTAAAGGCAGGGGTATCCCGCGCCGATTCGATGATGAGCAGCTCGCCTAACGCCGCGCCCAACTCTGACTCACACTCGTCGCGCTCGTCTTACAGCGAGATGGGGCTGCCAAAACCTCAGCGTATCCTGCTCGATTTTTTGCGGGCCGCTAAAGAAATGGCCTATACCCTGCTCTGCCAATCGGTGCAGGCCCTCCCGCCCGAAGATCGCCTGTCACAGACCGACGTTGACAATGCCCTGTTTGAGCTGGTTCGCATCGGTCATCTGACCAGCTTTTTTGAGGATGGCGATGTCATCTATCTGGTGCAAAGCAGCGGCGCACGTCCGCCCTCCAAACGCGATGAGCAGGTGCTGTGGGATCCGATGGAGATGGGCCTGGAAGGACTCTCGCTGCGGCGCTCGTCCAGCCCGCACAAGACGGGCATCAACCGCTTCAATATTGCCTCGATGACCGTTCAGGAACCCCCATCGGTCAACCGCCGCACGCCGACACCGGGCCTTGCAGGGCAGCAGCGCTTCAATATCCCGCGTGATCTCATGATGAATACGCCGCAGGTGGGAGAAACCCAGGAGGTCTCCACGCTGTCACGCCGCAAAGCGCCGCGTTGGTCACGGCGTCGTGGAGCCGATCTGCGCCGCACGCGCATGGGCCACCGCCGCAGCCATCGCGCCACAGGCAACGCCCTGAGCCAGCGCGGACGGTAGACATGTCTCAGCAACCGAACGGCACGCTGATATTCGGCACGCGCCCCACGTCATACAGATCATATTGCAGCGTCAGCGTCCCCGTGACAGGCAGCGGGCTGGAAAATAACGTCACATTCTCCACATCCACCGTGAGATAATAGCGCATTACCGCATTGGCCTGCGGCGACACCCACAATTCCCCACGCAAATTGCTAAAGCGACTGTCCGCCCCCTGTCCTACGGCGGGCAGCACAATCGTGTCCGGCAGCAGGCCGTAGCGCCACACCTGCGCGTTATTGACAATGGCCTTCTCGCCCAGGCTTTGCGCGGTCTGGATGCCGCCCAAAATATCGCCCGCCGTGAGTTCGACAGCGGTTTTGGCCTCCGCGCTGCTGGCCCGTTCACACTTGCCATCGCGCACCAAAAAAGTATCCGGCCCCAGGCGCACGCCTTCATAGGCAATGGGCGGAGTCGCCGCATCCAGATCAGTCTCCAGCGTGGCCGCAGCACGGCGGGCTGACCCGACCTGATCGTACCAGACCTGGAGATCAGCGCGGGCTGCGACAGGCCGCGTAGTACGGGCATAGATTCCCTCAAACACGAGCAGCGCTTCATAGTGCCAGCCCGATAACTTGATCAGCGTCTGATCCACACGCGGAAATGACACCGTTGAAAATCCCTCTGGCGGTGCATTTTTGGTCTGCATGAGCGCTGTGGCCTCGGTATCGAGAGAGGCCGTCGTGGGCAGCAGCGCCGGGACGAAGGGACGCGAATTACAGGCCGCCAGACACAGCATCACAACTCCATAGACGATCCAGCGCATAGACATCTCTCCCGCAGGTTGCTCTACAGGCATTTTAGGCCCAGGGGAGCAAATCACAAGTCTCGTGCAATTGAGTTTTATTTCACAATCAACTCTCTACTCCGAGCCTGTGAAATATGTTACGATGATTGAAGATTTTATGTCAATGCAACCAGGACTTTGGACAAGCGAGGCTCTATGTCGGATGCGAATGGTAAAGAGGCAGCACTCCCGCATCCTGAATGTGAGACGTGTCAGTTCTTTCGTCGCAGCAGCGAGACCGAATCGGTGTGTGCGCGTCATCGTTTTATCATTCCGCGTGTGGAATGGCCCACCTTTTGCCGCGATTGGCAGCAGGGCGAACAACGGTTGCCTAAATCGAAAATGCGGGCGACTGCACTGTATTATTACACGCTGTCATCGAACACACAGCTTGAATTGGCCCCGTTCTCGCGCCTGCACAGCCCGCTTTTCAGCGTAATTCTGCGCTTTGACGAGGAGATGGGCTGGGTGATTGTGCCGCGCCAGAATCAGGTGTTCTTCCCCGATGCCGACAGTCAGGTGACGGTGATCGCCTCGCAGCGCTCGTGTCCGTTTCAAATCCTCCATGCCGAGCGGCGCATTGCCGCCGAGATGATCCCGCTGACAGGCGGACGCTGGCAGCGGCAGTATCATTTGCAGCAGGTGTTCATGCTGGCGAGCATGGAATCGCCGCACTTGCTCTACGATTGGATGAACAGCTATATGGATGTGGCCGCCTGTTTGGAGAAGCGTTTCGCGCCGAGTCTGTTTGCCTTTATGCAGGTCGATACGCCCAAACAGACGTATACGCTGTACCCGGATGTGCTGGCGTATCAGGACTTCGTGCGCTAAAGCTATGGAAGAACGGCGCGTTGCCATTGTCTCGGATCAACTGCTCACGCGGGCAGGATTGGCGTCTTTGCTGCGCCCCTTCTGTCGCCTTGTGGGGCAAACCAGCTATGGGTCGGAGGTGCTGCACGACCTTGAGGTCTATCGGCCCGATGTCATCCTGGCGCATCTGGATTGGCCGTTGGATCGGCGCACGCCGATTCTCACCTCAATGGCGACGTTGGGGCTGCCGCTGGTGGGCCTGCTGGAGAGCGATGAGGATGTGGGCGCGGCCCTGGGCATTTTGAGCGAATTTCCCGTGTATGGTCTCGTCCCGCGTGAGACGCCGCCGGAACGCCTTGCAGGGGCATTGGAGACGGTCTACAGCGGCTTCCTGCTGCTCGACCCGATCTATCGTGCTGCCCTGGGAATTGCCCGCGCTGTCACCACGCCGCCCCCCACCGACCCGCTGACGCCGCGTGAGCAGGATGTGCTGCGGCTGCTGGCGACGGGCGAAACCAACAAGGCCATCGCCCGCCGCCTGGGAATCACCGATCACACCGTGAAATTTCATCTCAACGCCATCATGACCAAGCTTGGCGCACAGAGCCGCACCGATGCAGTGGCGCGGGCGGTGCGGGCGGGCGTGCTGACGCTGTAAATCCTCACAAAATTTGGCTTCACAGAACGTGCGTGCTATACTATTTCGTGTTAACCAGAGACATGATGCCAAGAGGCCGTTGAGGAGCCAATATGAATGCTGATGCGTTTCGCCAGCTTTACGACTATCACATCACTGAAAATCGCAAAACATGGAACTATTACATCGTCGATCTATCTCAGGAACAGTTCATGCAACCGTCTCCCTATTCACTTGGGTCGATCCGCAACCATGTCTCCCATCTCATAGGGGTTGATGATGGGTGGTTCAGTGGATTGAAAGGCCGCACATCCCCGGAGAACCCCATTCCCGAGGACATTGAGGATCGGGACACACTCCGTCAATACTGGGACAAAGTTGAGCAGAGTATGCGCGAGTATCTGGACGCCTTGACGGACGATATGTTGTTCAAAAAGCCGTTCATGTATGACGAAGACAAAGATATTATCGCGTGGCAAGCGCTGATCCATGTCGTGAATCATGGGGCGGATCATCGCGCCCAAATTCTGCGATTACTTGGCGATCTGGGCGTCAGAACCGGGCCGCAGGATTACGCTTACTACGTCTATGATCATCTGAGCCGATAAGCCGCAAAGATGCCGCCTGTCTGTGTCAGGCGGCATCTCTATTACGCCTTGTGGGAAGCCAACCAGTTCAATAAATGAGGACGATGGGTTTCAAGCCACTGTGAGCACAGAAAATAATCTTCGCCAAAGATATGAAGCGGCAATGCGTAGTATCGGACTTTATCAAAGCTGCTTGCTGCCTTTTGCAATAGAGGGTATGACAGGTGAAAAACCTGCCTCGAATACTCAGCCGTTTGCAGCTTCTCGATCTCTACAACAGAAACATACTGACCTTCTTCCAGAAGTTGGCCGAGCACCTTACGAGCAATCGCCCCAACTTTCATTTCTTCCAGGCCGATGATACTGCCCTCAATCGTGGCAGGTAACGCGGCAGAGGTCTTGATCGGTTTGACCCTCTCTGGCTTTTTGAGCGCAAACATCTGATGCAATTGCAGGCTTCTCATGAACAATTCTCCGGTATCGGCCACATCGCCAAGAACACTGAGAACAGGCTCAAGAATTTTTTCGCTAAAATCCTCATTTGCGATGATCCTAATCTCGTAATTCAGCCCTACCTGTTTTAAAACAGCGTGCATATTGTCCATACAGGCTTTAATATCGCCCACAATCGCAGGATTCATCTTGGGAGTCGTAAAGATAATCGTGCCATCAATCAGGCCATAATAGCCGTAAATACACATGGCCGTCCGCAGGCATTTTTTGATGACGCGCCCTACCGTTTCCTCTCTTGAGCCATAGCTGAGGCCCGCTTCATGAAAGGCGACATCAATCGCATAAATCTCGTATTGATCGTCGCCAAAGGCAATACCGATCACATCAATTTCGGCCTGCTTGATCAACTGCTCAAACGAGGTTGTGCTTTTATAAATCTTGTACCCGTATGTGTCTGAAAATAATTTTTCGGACGACTGCATCAGGGCTTTCAGAGTATCCCTGTTTTTAAGCTCCCATTTCATCGACGCTTTCCAATTGGTCTGCACAATCTGGCATTCTTTGACATGACGAAGCCATGAGACGAGCAGCGATTCGCCGATTTCAATTTTCATGCTGATTCTCTGTCTTTGGTTTGGAGTAAGACATAAATCATAGAACAGTTATCGAGTTGCGCCAAAATGCAAAAGGGCGATCCCGTAGATCGCCCCTATCCTGTGTACGCCTGCACGCCCCAACCCTAACCTTCCAGCAGGAGCGGCGACCCAGTGGCAATATCGATGCGAAGGCGCTGACTCATCTGGTCGATCCAGGGCTTGATCATCTCGGCCATCGTTTTGATAATCTCACGCGCTTCGTCCCAACTCAGTTCCTCTTTTTCTCTCAGCTCATACGCCGCCGCTTCTTCCGCGATGCCCTGGAAATGCAGCGCCATCGTCGGCTGACGATCTCGCAGAGAGCCATTTTTAGACACTTGCAACTGCTGCTTGAGATGGGCTGCCGTGCGACCCCATAGCCCCATATACACATCGTTGGTTGCCAGTGCATAATGACGCCGTGTGAGCACCTCAAACACTGCCGCGCCGAGGGCTTTGATGAACACATCGCGTTTGATTTTGCTCTGAATCCGCATCTGAATCCAGGCATCATCTTTGCCCTGGACGCGGTACATCTCGATGGCCGCATCCAATGCCTGATCGGGCGTGATTGCACCCGATGTCAGCACAGTTTTGGGATTAAGACGGACTTCATCGACAAAAACGCCGGATGAGGCGAGAAAATCACGGATTTCCTTGAGAACGGTTCGTGTTGTTTTAGAGCGTGCATATTGAGATACAAGATAGGGCTTTTCCAGATTAAAACAGAGACCAAGACGATGTAGAATAAAAGGACAAGCCACAAGATAATCACGGACGACGATCCAAAAATGGTTTGTTCGTATTGCCCCTCTCTGAATGGG
>DAOTUR010000107.1:0-1850 GCA_034436915.1 Anaerolineae bacterium | reverse complement strand
TTTACCCCAGAAACCATCGAAATCATTAACGAAGAACGCGACCATCATCCCGTGCCGTTAGTACAACGGCGGATGGAAGCGTTGTGGTTGAAAAGTCATGGTTTGCCCCATGCCCAAATTGCCCAATTGGTGACTATCAGCGAGAACACCTTGCGCGATTATTTCCAACTCTACTTGGAAGGCGGGTTGGAGAAGGTGCGGGAAGTCCATTTCTATCGGCCTGAGAGTCAGTTGATGGGGCATTTGACCGCGTTAGAGGCCCATTTCCGCCAGCATCCCCCGGCCAGCATCAAACACGCGCAGAGTGAAATCGAAGCCCTGACAGGCATTCACCGCAGCGAAAGCCAAGTGCGTGAGTTTTTGAAAAAACTGCGCTTACGCTGTCGGAAAGTCGGGATGATCCCGGCCAAAGCCGATCCGGAGGTGCAAGCGGCCTCCCTCAAAGAGGTGCTGGAGCCACGTTTGGACGAGGCGCGCAGCGGGAAACGGGCAGTGTTTTTCGTGGATGCGGCCCACTTTGTCTTGGCCCCGTTTTTGGGATTTCTGTGGAGCATCAGCCGCCTGTTTATCAAGGCCCCAACCGGACGGCAGCGGTTCAATGTGCTGGGGGCGCTGAATGCCGTCACGCATGAGCTGACAATGATTAGCAATGACACCTACATCACATCACAGGAAGTGTGTCAACTGCTCCACAAACTCAGTGCGTTGAACCTCGCCATGCCCATCAGCTTGGTGTTGGATAATGCGCGGTATCAGCGCTGTGCGTTGGTGATGGACACCGCCGCTCGTTTGCAGATTGAATTATGTTTCCTGCCGCCCTACTCACCGAACCTCAATTTAATTGAACGGTTGTGGAAGTTCGTCAAGAAAGATTGTTTATATTCGACGTATTATGCCGAGTTTGCGCCTTTCAAAACCGCGATCCTCTCATGCCTGTCCCAAACCCATACCACGCATCAAGCGGCTTTAAAAACCCTCTTAACATTGCGTTTTCAGCGCTTTGATAAAACGCAATTTATGACCTTTTAGAGTATAACAAATCAACGCCATTGAAACAGTCTACGTCTCGTTCTAACTGGCGAAGTTCACTGATGCAGGCTTGTTTCTCAATAGCCAGTCGTTCAAGCCTGGCTTTTAGGGCCGCCCGTCTCTCCATAATTGTATGGCGATGTTTATGCCAGCGATCAACAAGATTCTTACAATGCTTGGCAATACCCCGTTTTTATGATTCTTCCGCACTTGATGCTGTTAGCGAATCGACGTAGGATCGATTGTGGCAATACCTCGTTTTTATGAACACAAAAGGTGTCTCTGAAATTGCGCTTCAAAGGCCGCTGGACTCAGATAGCCCAGAAGGTGAGCGCAAGCTCATGAACAACTGTTGGCGAATCCATCAGGCGGCTCGTGACTGCGATTATCCTGCTACAATAGACAGGGTAGCAAGACAGCAGGAGGAGCAAATCCACATGAGCAGACGTCAATCCGAGGTCGAAAAGGTCAAAGAATCCGCTCTTCGCCTCAGTCTGGATGAGCTACAGCAACTCTTGAGAACACTGCCTCTTCAACAGGCAGTGTTCTCATTATCAAAGAGGGATTGAAACCGCCTACAAAACGTCCATCCCATATCTCTTTAGTTTCCGCTAAGAGGGAAACGGAAAAAAGGGAGTAATGGCGTCAAAGCATGGTATTCTTGAGTTTGCGCAACAAAGAAAGCCAAATCAAACGCCCTTGCCATGCTAAATGCTATCCTAACCGTGCTGAGCCAAATGACGGTCAATCTGCCAGTGGGGACGAATCTGGGACTATTGCATCTGCTGTGGATGCTCATGAATGGAGCCCTGCTGTCCAAT
>DAOTUR010000106.1:0-7356 GCA_034436915.1 Anaerolineae bacterium | reverse complement strand
ATTGGACAGCAGGGCTCCATTCATGAGCATCCACAGCAGATGCAATAGTCCCAGATTCGTCCCCACTGGCAGATTGACCGTCATTTGGCTCAGCACGGTTAGGATAGCATTTAGCATGGTAAGGGCGTTTGATTTGGCTTTCTTTGTTGCGCAAACTCAAGAATACCATGCTTTGACGCCATTACTCCCTTTTTTCCGTTTCCCTCTTAGCGGAAACTAAAGTTATAATGTGCTGTCCGATAAAGCACTGTAACGAATGTTCTGAAGGAAGTCATGATGACTGACAAGGTGTTATTTGTGACAGGCGCGGCGCGTGGTCTGGGCAAAGCGATTGTCGAACGGTTTTTGCAGGATGGTTACCGGGTGCTGGCGCTGGACTCCAATGCTGAGACGCTCGCGGCGGCCCAGAACGAGTGGGATGTCGGTGAACAGGTTGTCTCAGTTGTTGCGGATGTGCGCCAGCGCGATGAGATTCAGAATGGGCTTGAGCAGGCTGTGACCCGCTGGGGCCATATTGATGTTCTGGCGAACGTCGCAGGGATTGCGGTTGAAGAAGAATTTTTAGATATTCAACTCGATACCTGGCAGCGCATCATCGACATCAATCTCACGGGGATTTTTAACGTGGCGCAGATTGTCGCCCGACAAATGGCACAGCAGGAAAACGGCGGCGTCATTCTCAATATGTCGAGCAAAAACGGCATCACAGCGGAAGTGAAGTACGCTCATTACAACGCCAGCAAAGCCGGTATTATCTTGCTCACGCAGTCGATGGCCGTTGATCTCGCCAAGTATGGCATTCGCGTCAACGCTGTTGCACCGGGCTATATCGTCACGCCGCTGTCGCAGGGTATGGATTCGCCTGAATTTATGGAGTTTTATCGCAGTCAACTCATTCCTCTGGGACGACTGGGCGAGCCAAAGGATATTGCGGGCGTATTCGCCTTTCTTGCCAGCGATGATGCCCGTTTTATCACAGGCCATACTCTGGTGATTGACGGCGGCCAACTCAGCCACGATGGGCGTCTGCTGCACAGCTTTCCTCCAAAACCATAGCCTGACTCCTTTTTCTTCAACATTTTCTCACGGCGCTATCGTCTAAAATGCTGTGCTCAGTCACAGATATTTGACAAAAACGAACAGGCGATATACAGTGTATACATCGTATCCAATGTATATCGCCACAGGCCAAGTGTGATCATCCAGTCCATTCATTACAACCAGGTGGTTGAACAGTTTAAGAAAGACCGTCGCAGTACACGCCTGCGCGAGGCGACCTACCACGCCATCAAGCAGCTCATTTTGCGAGGGGTGATCGAAACAGGTAGCCCACTGGCTGAAGAACGGTTGGCCGAAATTCTGGAGGTGAGTCGTACGCCTGTGCGTGAAGCGCTTGCCATTCTGGAACATGAACATCTCATCGAGGCCATCCCCTATAAGGGTCTTTTCATCACGGATCTGAGCGTTAAAGACTTCATGCAGATGTATGAGACGCTTGAGCTGATTGAACCGGAACTCGCCCGTAGAGCGGCCCTCAATGCCACCGAAGACGACATCGCGGCGATGGAGCAGGCCCTGCAAGAAGCTGAACGCTGCATTGCTGACGATGTGCCAGGGCATTTTGCTCAATGCGCGGAGTTTCAACGGCTTCTGGGCCAATGCTCAGCCAATGCCTATATGACATCCCTGCTCATGAATATTGAGGAACGCTCGGACTTGTACCTCATCACCAAATGGCAGTCGCTGCCCGCCAATAACATGCAGGCGGCGGTTGATGACAGACGCACCATTCTGGCAGCGGTGCGGACTCGGGATGCAGACGGGGCGGCAGAAGCCTCGCGTGCTCATGCGCGGGCGATTCGGCTGCGCTGGCGTGAACTTTATGTGTCGGATGATGAGGCGTAAAGGGGCACAAGATGGTTGTAAACACAACGCGCTCTGACATGTTATTTCAGCAGGCGCGGCATTATATCCCCGGCGGCGTGAGCAGCACCAACCGTCTCGTTGAGCCTAATCTGGTCTTTAGTCGGGCACAGGGCGCGTATATCTACGATGCCGATGGCAAAAAATATATTGATTATCACGCCGCATTCGGGCCGCCTGTGCTGGGTCACTGTCACCCGGAGGTCAGCCAGCGTGTGAGCGAAACCATGAGCCAGATTGATCTCGTCGGCATTGGGGCCAGCGAGTTAGAGATGGCGCTGGCTCAGAAAATTGTTGAACACATTCCGTGTGCTGAAAAGGTGATGTTTTGCAATTCAGGCTCGGAGGCCACGTTTTCGGCGATCCGACTGGCGCGGGCCGTGACAGGACGGCGCAAGATCATCAAGTTTCAGGGCTGCTATCACGGTTGGCATGATGCCGTCCTGATGAATGTCATCACCCCGGCCGATCAAGTGGGGCAGAAACATCCGCTCTCAGCGGGCATGACGCCTGAAGTCGTCGAGGATACGCTGGTGCTGCCTTTCAACAATGTGGAAGAGCTGGCGCAGGTGTTCGCGGATCAGGACGACCAGATTGCGGCCATCATCGTTGAACCAATTCCTCACAATATCGGGTGTGTGCTGCCGCGTCCAGAATTTTTGACCAGCCTGCGCGATTTGACGCAGCAGCATGGGGCGCTGTTGATCTTTGATGAAGTCATCACCGGGTTTCGGCACGGATTGGGCGGGTATCAAAAGATTGCGGGCATCACGCCCGATCTGACGACGCTGGGCAAGGCTATCGCCAATGGCTATCCGCTGGCGGCACTGTGCGGCAAGGCTGAGTACATGGATCGCTGTGCCCCTGGCGGTGATGTGTTCTTCGCAGGCACTTTTAACGCGCATCCCTTGAGTATTTCGGCAGCGCTGTCCACCGTTGAGATCCTGGAACGACCCGGCAGCTACGCGCATCTGTTTGGATTGGGCGAGCGGATGCGGCGCGGCCTGCAAACGCTGGTTGAGCAGAAGGGGATTGAGGCGGCGGTGACGGGCTACGGCTCGGTGTTTGTCCTGTATTTTATGAAGCCGCCGTTTGAGAGCTATACCGATTTGCTGCGCAATGATGCGGCGCAATTTGTGGCGTATCGTCGGGCACTCATTGAACGGGGTGTCTATGAACTCCCTATCAATTTGAAGCGCAGTCATATCAGCCTCTCGCACACCGAAGCCGATATTGATTACAGCCTAAACATGGCGGCGGAGGTTCTGCACGGGCTATAGGAGCCTGCACCACCTGCAATTCATTATTGAAATGCATGTTCTGGAGTTTTTTAAATCATGAAAATTACGCGTGTTTCAGCCGTTGTGGTGAATGCGAACATGCGCAACTGGGTCTTTGTCAAAATCGAGACGGATCAGCCCGGCCTCATTGGTTGGGGTGAAGCCACGCTCGAATGGAAAACCCGAACAGTTGTGGGGGCGATTGAAGATATCAGTCGCTTCATTATCGGCGAAGATCCCCGCCGAATCGAACATCTGTATCAAATGATGTACCGCCAGTATTTCTGGAAGGTAGGCATCGAGGGCATGACCGCCATCAGCGGCATCGAGCACGCGCTGTGGGACATCAAAGCGACCTGGCTCAATGTGCCCGTGTACGAGCTGCTGGGGGGGCGCGTGCGCGATTGTGTGCGGTTGTATAACCATCTGGGCGGCGGCACGATGGACAGCATGTACCTGAGCACCGAACCGGAAGAGTTTGCCAACCGCGCCCTGCTCGTAAAAGACGCGGGCTATACGGCCATGAAATTTATGGCTGTCCCGCGGACTGAGCCTGTCGAAGGATCGCGCTCGGTGCGCTATGCCGAACGTTTGGTACAGGCTGTGCGTGAGGCGGTGGGGCCGGATATGGATCTCATGGTTGATTTGCACGCCCGTACCACTCCAGCGATGGCAATTCAATACTGCCACGCTTTCGAACCTTATGACCTCTTCTTTTTTGAAGAGCCATGTCCGACGGAAGACATTGAAGCGACGGCCCAGGTCACACGTATGTCGCGTATTCCCATCGCAACGGGCGAACGGTTGGTGGGAAGGCATCAGTTCCGTGAGGTGTTTGAGAAACGCGCCTGTCATATCATCCAACCGGATCTGTCCCACTGCGGCGGCCTGTGGGAAGCCCGCAAAATCGCGGCGATGGCGGAAACCTATTCCATGTCTGTCGCGCCGCACAACCCGAATGGCCCACTAGCGTTGGCGGTGGCAGTCCATTTTGCACTCACAACACCCAACTGGATTATCCAGGAAGCCATTACCAATGATGTGCCCTGGCGCGATGAGGTGATCGATTCACCGCTGGAGGTGGTCAACGGTGTGATTATGCCGTCGGATCGCCCTGGTCTGGGCGTGCAGATCAACGAAAAAGCAGCCGCCAAATACCCGTTTAAGCCGGAAGCTGAACAGCGTTATTTTCACCCTGATGGGTCTGTCGCCGATTGGTAGGAGAGTTGAATGTCCGTCAAAATTAGTTTGATCGGTGCGGGAAGCGCCGTGTTTTCTCTCAGTCTCATCCGCGATCTGTGCTTGACACCCAATCTTCAGGGCAGCACCGTGACCTTTATGGATATCAATGAGCAGCGCCTCGATGCGGCTTATACGCTCTGCAAGCGCTACGCCGAAGAAGTCGGTATAACACTCAACCTGGAAAAAACCACTGACCGTCGTCAGGCCCTCCAGGGAGCAGACTTTGTGATTAACACAGCGCTGGTGGCTGGGCATCACCGCCTGCGTGAGGGCTGGCAGATTGCCCGCGAACATGGCTATCGCATTGGCGGCAGTCTGCACATCATGCATGATGAAGCCTTCTGGATCAATTTTTACCAATATTCTCTGTTCGACTCGATTATGCAGGACATGCAGGAGATTTGCCCGGAGGCCTATTTTCTGCTCGTTGCCAACCCAGTGCTGGCAGGCATTACCGCGCTGGGCCGTAAATATCCCCATATCAAAATGGTGGGCCTGTGTCATGGCTTCGGCGGCGTGTATCACCTGGCTCAAATTCTGGGGTTTGACCGCGAAGGTCTCACCTTTGAAATCCCTGGCGTTAACCATTTTGTGTGGCTGACCCATGCCTATCACAATGGGCGGGATATCATGCCCCTCATCAATGAATGGCGGGCCACGCAATCGAATGAGTATTGGAAGACATCCCAGGCAAGCAATGGCATGGGGCCAGCGGCGTTCGATCTATATGAGCGCTTCGGGGCCTTCCCCATCGGTGACACCTGCACGCCGGGCGGTGGCTCATGGCCGCATTGGTATCACACCGATGCCGACACCGAGGCATGTTGGCAGGAAGACCCGGAAGGCTGGTGGAACGGGTATTTCCCCTATTTAGACAAAAATATCGCACAAATCCATGAAGCGGCCTACAACCGCGAGGCGCGGGTGACAGATTTGATCCCGCCCAAATTCTCTGGCGAACTCTTCATTACGATGATTGAGTCCATCGCCTGCGATATTCCGCGCGTCCTGATCGGCAATATTCCCAACACGGGCGACTTTGTGCCCGGTATCCCCCGCAATATTGCGGTTGAAATCCCCACGCTGGTGAGCAAGCGCGGTATTCAGGGCATCCAAACGCATAAACTGCCCGAACCGATTCTTGCGTATGCGCTGCGGGATCGTGTGGCCCCTGTCGAGATGGAACTGCTGGCCTATGAAACGGGCGATAAAAAACTGCTTCGGCAGTTGATTTTGATGGATCCCTATACCCGCTCAGAGCAGCAGGCCGAGGCTTTCCTCGACGCGATTCTGGCGCTGCCGTATCACGAAGAGATGCGCACGCATTATCGCTAACGATCTCTGGATGTCCCATGCCATTGGCATGTTCATCATAATGATATTAGACAAGAGGTTAAAATGAACAAAAATCTTTCTTTCGCTGCACCTTCAATGCTGTCTCGCCGTCAGTTCCTTCAAGGCAGTGCGGTGCTCGCTGCCCTCGCGGGTATGGGTTTCAATCCAGGTATCCTGCGCCTACTGGCCCAGGATACAGTCGCATTGTCGCTGTTGTCCAATGATTGGGGCGGCAACTACAACGAGCTTCTCAAGAAAATTGGCGATCTCTACAGCACAGAGAACCCCAATATTACGATTGACTGGGATTTTTCGCCCACACAGCATGATGAACTGCTCACACGCATTGCCGGGGGTACACCGCCCGATCTGGCGCTGACCTACGAACCTAACACGCTGGCCCGCCTGGGCGCATTTATATCGCTGACGCCCTATATTGAGGCCGCCGGACTGAAGCGCGAGGACTTCGTGACGGCCTTGTGGGATGAAGCCACCTATGATGGTCAGCTCTATGCGCTGCCGGGCGGTGCGGATTATATTGCCCTGTTTTATTCCAAGGACATGTATCGCGCTGCTGGCCTCGATCCAGAAAAACCGCCGACCACGATTGCTCAATTTGACGAGTACAACCGCAAACTCACGGAACGTGATGCCAGCGGCAATGTCACACGCGTAGGCTATATCCCGATTGCGGGTCATCTGCTTCAATGGGGCTTTGTCTTTGGCGGCAATTGGTATGATGTGGAAAACCAGCGCGTGACCGCCAACGATCCGGCGAACGTGGCGGCGCTGCAATGGCTGTACGACTATGTTCAGTTTTTGGGCTACGACCAGTATATCGCCCTGACACAGCTGCCAGGCGTGTTTGAACCCGGTAATTCTTTCGCCACAGGTATCCTGGGACATTTCTTCGAGGGCTTCTGGACGTATGAGCCGCTGGATAATCACGCGCCGGATCTTGATTATGGGGTGGCACTGTGGCCGACCTTGAACGGCACAGAGGCTGAGAAAGCCAACTATCAAACGGGCGGGTGGCTGTTTGGTATTCCGTCGGAAGCCGCGAACCCCGACGCGGCCTGGGCGTTTATGAAATACGCCTTTGTGGATAATGCCGCCAAAATGGGCGTTGATACGGTGAACGGTCCGGCCTATCTGCCCAGTTTACCCGGTTGGGAGAAGGGACTGGCCGAGGTGCTCGGCGGGGACAATCGTCTCAACCCCTATATCAAGGTGTTTTCCGAGATTGGCGTCACCGCCACCAAGTCGCGCCCCGCGATGCCTGTCAGTGCCTATTACAGCAATGAGCGGACGCGGGCCTTTGAAGCCGTGCTCATTGGAGAGAAAACCGCACAGGAGGCCCTCGATGAAGTGACCCAAAATGTTCAGGCGGAGCTTGATCGCGCCCTGGCATCCTAAAAACGCCGTGTGGGGCGATCTGACACATGGTTTAGCTGTCGGATTGCCCTAAGAACCTATCCGTAAACCTGTTTGACATGCATGAATGTGTCTTGATCGTCAAGGGCACAGCACGCTGTGCCCCTACAAATTCTGATGAATATATCTCGTAGAGGCGCAG
>DAOTUR010000105.1:0-5832 GCA_034436915.1 Anaerolineae bacterium | reverse complement strand
TAACGCCCTGTTTGGTCTTTTGTAGGGGCACGATGCATCGTGCCCCTACGGAAAACGCTCTCCAAAACATGCGTTTAATCCGGTAAATCCATTACGTTCCGCATTATCAAACGGCTTCTAACAGGCAAAATATTTCTGCACACGTTCAATCAACTCACGATCTCGGTTTGCCCGAAGGATACCCATGTCATCACTGCGTCATTGGCCCACCGACGAGCAGGGCAGCCTGCTCAACATTGGAGATCGCACCAAATTACAGCTCGCCTTCCAAGACCTGATTGACGACGCCAAAAATGCCTGTCTCCAGGCGATTGAAGCCGATCTGCACAGCCTGTATATCATCGGCTCGATGGCACGCGGCGAAGCGCAGCCGGGGCACTCTGATTTTGACTTCATCGCCGTGCTGGAATATCAGGTCGATCCTGAATTGGTGAAGCAGGATTGGATCAAGCCAACGATGCAGGCGCTCTCAGACCGCTATCAGGCGCTTGTGAACGGCGTCGAGTTTGATCTGTGGCCGCAGGGCTATCTCTTCCGCGATCCAGCCGAGTTTTCGCCGGGGGCCTTCTTGATCGCCACGCAGTCGATTTGTGTCTGGGGCAGCGATCTTGTGCCGGAACTGCCGCGCTACACGCTGCGCCATCTGCCCACCTGCCGCGCCGTTGCCAATGAAGACCTGCTGTATTACAGCGACGATCTGGAAGAGATTTCGCAGGCGCTTGACAAGGCGCTCTTGCCCGATCAGGTACGGGCGATCAGCCGCAGCCTGGGCAAAAAGATCGCACGGGCGGGCTTTGCATTGGCACTCGAACACAACCGCGAGTATGCCCGCGATGTGACGCAGTGCGCCGCCGATTTCAGCCGCGTCTTCCCGGATGATGCTGATAGCATGAAAAAGGCGCTGCGCCTCTACTCGCACCCCACCGATCAGATTGGAACGCTTCAGAATCTGCTCGAAGGCTTTGCGGCAGAGATCGAAGAGCGGGCGGCAGAGTGGCTTGACAGCAACAATCCCGATTGGGAGGAATTCTTTCCGGTTGGCGAAGAAGACGAAGACACGGACGATACAGACGAATGATTGCGCTATAATTGGTTTTTTAGCTTATCGAGGATCACGCGATGCGTATTGCTCTCGCCTCCGATCATGCAGGTTATGATCTCAAACAGCATCTTCTTACGTTTCTGAGCAGCAAAGGTCACGAGGTTATTGATCTGGGCGTGGACAGTGCCGCAACGCTCACCGATTACCCTGACGCTGCCCAGACCATCAGCCGCGCCCTCCTTGATAACAGGGCCGAGCGCGGCATCCTGATCTGCGGCAGCGGCGTGGGAGCCTCGATTGCCGCCAATAAAATCAAGGGCATCTACGCCGCCATGTGCCATGATACCTACAGCGCTGCTCAGGGCGTCGAGCATGACAACATGAATGTGCTGTGCCTGGGCGGGCGCATCATTGGCGTCGCCATCGCCGAACAGCTTGCAGAGGCGTTCGTCGGCGCAAAATTCCGCTCGGAAGTCGAACGCTATCAACGGCGCTTTGATAAAGTCCTGAAGATGGAGGCGTGACACATGGCAAAATTCTATGAATCCCTCAATGACGATCTGACTGCGTTCATCAGGAAGCAGCATATTTTCTTTGTGGCGAGCGCGCCCCTCGCGGCAGACGGGCATGTCAATCTGTCGCCCAAAGGCCATGACTGCCTGCGGATTCTGTCGCCCAACCGCGCCGCCTATCTCGATCTTACGGGCAGCGGCAACGAAAGCTCGGCCCACATCCGCGAGAATGGCCGCCTGACGTTCATGTTCTGCGCCTTCGATGGGCCGCCGCGCATTTTGCGCCTGTTTGGGCAGGGGCGCGTCGTGCTACCGCAGGATGCCGACTGGCCCGAACTCTCAGCGCTGTTCCCCGATATCCTCGGCACACGCCAGATTATCGTCATCGATATTCAGCAGGTGCAAACCTCGTGCGGCTACGCTGTGCCGATGTATGAATATGTCGCCGAGCGCGATACCCTGATTAAGTGGGCCGAAGTCAAAGGCGATGAGGGGCTTGAGGCGTATTGGCGTGAGAAAAATGTATGCAGCCTCGATGGGCTACCGACGCCGTTGGGCTTGGCGCTGGAGGACACGGCGAAGTAAGTCTCAATACTTTGGGATCAGATCAGGGGTTGAAAACCCCTGTCTGCCTGGTTGCGGGGTTAAAAACTCCGCTTCATCAGGCATCAATTCGTAGCCGATGTAGGGGCGTAGCGTGCTACGCCCAAACGAACCGTTGATCCCCATTCGAATAGGTGAAAGACATATCATGCCCAAACCAACCGTTACGCCTTAACCTCATGCCTATGAGCCATGCCTTGCCATTTATGGATCAAACTTACGACCCATACATCAATGCCCCCGGAATCACGCGCCAGATCAAATACACATCAAGCAGCGCTAGCAGCGCAAAGATGAACGGCGTCAGCAGCCACATGCGCCGCACAAAGCGCCGCCGCCACACATCCAATCCCTCCGCCATGAAAAACGCAAATGGGATCAAGGCGCTGAACAGATAACGTCCCTGAAATTGCACAAACTGCGTATTGTAATAGAGGAAGACGAGCAGCGCCAGCGCGATCATCGCCCCCATAATCAGCAGCGCATCGCGTGACAGGCCGCGCAGCCGCCCAACTAGCAGCCCTATCCCACACACGAATGTCAGAAGCCCAAGCGCGGGATAGACAAGCGGGACTTGCGCGGAAGGAATCGTGTCCATCGGGACAGCCATCCAACCAAACTGCCCCCAGAAGCTTTGAAACGTCGTGCGGAGGGCGAGCGGCAAATAATTCGAACCTTCTTTAGCAATAAGATCAGCAGTACGCAGTTGACCGATCACAACGCTGTCATGCCGCCGCAGGCCCATCACGTCCGGAACGCCGTACACCACCAGATTACGCCCCCACCACAGGCCCGCCACCAGCAGAATCGGCAGCGCGAACACCAGTACGCGCCGCAGCAGGACGCTGAGAGGCAACCCATCGCGCCGCCAGCGCAAGTACAGCGCCAGCAAAAACACCGCGCCCATAAAATAAATCGTCGTCTTGGTCAGCAGGATGATCCCCATCCACATGCCCAGGCGCAGCGGCGATATATTCCCCTCTCTGCTTTGCGGGGAGGGGGCAGGGGGTGGAGTATAACGCAGCACATCAAACAGCGCCCCCGCCGCCACCAGCCCCATGAGCGCATCATTGTTCACCGAGGCGGTCATGGCAAGCTGCTGCGGCAAAAACGCCACCAACGCCATCGCGCCCAGGGCCACCGCAGGCTGATCGGGGCGCAAAAATTGGACGATGCTGTACGTCAGCCACACCGTCCCCAGCGTCAGCAAAACCGAATATAGCCGGAGCGCGGTGAGGCTGCCATTTGTGACGGCATAGACGATGGCCCCACCCCAGTAATACAGCGGCGGCTGATGATCTTCATATTGAATTGTGGCGAGGCGATCCAGCAGAGCCGGCTGGAAGCGAGCCGCCTTGAGCTGTTCCAGATAGGCATTATCCCAATCGCCCGCCTCAAGCACGGGAATCAGCGTGCCGCCCGCCACCTGACGGATGTAGTTGTAATGCGCGGGTTCATCCGGCGCTTCCCAGGCAGGCGTGCGCAGCGCAAATAAAATCGCAATGGCGACATACGCCAGTGCAATGCTGATCCGCCCGATTTGAGTGTTCGACATGGAATGACCTTCGCAGGGGACAGGATGATGAGTATGACGGGGGCATAATATCTCATGCGGCGACAAGACGTTATGGTGATTTATCGATAAAGATGGTTTAAGGCTGGACTGAGGTGTTTATCGGGAACAGCACCTATGAAGCAGGGGTTTAATTATAGGCGCATTCGCTGACGAGATAAATGAGCGTCTGGCCGGTCACATCGTCTTTTGCCACACGATAGCTGACTGTCGCCAGACCACGCGGCAGATTGCGTCCGCTCTCATCCGAGGGGTGTTGGGCCTGCTTGAGGCGCTGATCGCTGTACCATTGGCGGACGACTTCAGGCAGATCTGTTGTGGTGAGCATGTCGTAGGTGTGGCCCATCGCCCGCGCCCGCAAAAAATCATGCTGCTGGCTGACGAGCGTGGCATTGGGATAATAGGGCAGCGTCCGTTCAATATCGCTGTGACAGATGGCATCAATGCTGAGGACGCTCACCACACTGCACAGCATCACAGCCACGAGAATCACCAGCGTGCTGATGATCGTCTGACGCAGCAGACGCCCCAGGCTTGTCGGTTCTGACTCGTGATACCCCATTGCGATCTCATATCTCCTGTATGCCCCTACAGGATACAGACTAACAAACGTCTATGAGGGTTCAATGAAGGTCATCCTGTAAAAACGCATTTTCGTAAGGACATGAAATATCCATGTCCTTACAAAGAAGTGTGTCAGGCGTTAGACCGATTTTTCAATCGGCACACCGACGCTGTTGCCCCACTCTGTCCATGATCCGTCGTAATTCCGCACCTTGTTGAAGCCGAGCAGATAAGTCAGCACGAACCAGGTGTGGCTGCTGCGCTCCCCGATGCGGCAGTAGGCAATCGTCTCTTTGGCCGGGTCGAGCTTCTTTTCGCCCTCATAGATGGCCTTGAGGTCATCCGCCGTCTTAAACGTGCCATCATCATTCACGGCACGCGCCCAGGGCACGCTCTGTGCGCCGGGGATGTGACCACCGCGCATCGCGCCTTCCTGCGGGTAGCCGTCCATGTGCAGCTTCTCGCCGGAGTATTCGGCTGGGCTGCGAACATCGACCAACTGGCCTTTGGCCTGCACATGCTTGAGGACTTCTTCACGGAAGGCGCGAATCTCTTTGTCGTTGCGATCCGTCGCCACATACTCGGAGGCGGTCAGAGTCGGCTTCTCGCGGGTGACTTCGCGGCCTTCGGCTTCCCACTTCTTGCGGCCACCGTCCATGATTTTGGCGTTATTGTGACCGAAGAGCTGGAACACCCACAGGGCATAGGTCGCCCACCAGTTGTTCTTGTCGCCGTAGAAAATGACGGTCTTGTCCGGCGTGAGACCGATGCGACGGGCCAGCGCTTCAAACGCCTCTTTGCCCACATAATCGCGCACGATTTGATCGTTCAGATCGCGTGTCCAATCGACCTCCACTGCGCCGCGAACGTGGCCGGAGGGGTAGAGCAGCGGGTCTTCGTTCGATTCGATGATGATGAGGTTCGAGTCGGTGAGATGGGCGGCCACCCAATCGGTGGACACGAGCACGTCGGGATGGACATAGCCCCGGCTTGAAATATCGGTCATGAAAATTCTCCTGTGATGCGAAAAACCCTGAATAAAATACCCTGAAAACGCAAAACCGCCCACTCCTCGGCGGGGTGGGCGGCTCTGACATGATCTCAAAGGGTGTGAGCGTCAGGAATGCGCTGTCCGTCGCGTCGGGAGTTCCCGTGCGAGAGTGAGACAACAACAGCCCTGCATCATGTGTTTCATCAATAACCTGGACATGACTGATACGCTGGAAAGAGATTACCATGCGAAAATAAGAAATGCAAGCATTTTGCTCGTGAGATATCGATCAGCCCTTCGCGGCCAGAATCTCAAAGCCTGTGGCCTCTGGCGACGCGGGCGGGACAAGATCGATGCGGAAGATGCCAATCGTGTAATCGCCGCTTGAGGGCAATGTGAAAGTTGTGCTCATCGTGTCGGATGTCACCAGCGCCGCCATATAGGCAACTTTGTTATCAGGAGAGAGCACGACCAGGCCCAGATTGAGATTGCCCGCTGTGCGCTTGAACGAGAGATCCAGCTTATCGCCTTCGTTGGCCGCGAATTG
>DAOTUR010000104.1:0-3657 GCA_034436915.1 Anaerolineae bacterium | reverse complement strand
CATCATGCTGTTTTTGAGCCATCGTCTTGATCGTAACGCCCTGTTTGGTCTTTTGTAGGGGCACGATGCATCGTGCCCCATACCTGTCAGGTTAAGCTTCTCATCTTTCTCAGAAAGGGAGAAGACCCTGAGACAGCGGTCATTTTCTCCCGTTTTTGCCCTGCCAGACTCGCCTCACATGAGCCGTTGTGACCGATCTAAGGCAGCGTGTGGGGCGTCAGTGGGGCGATAAACCGTGTGGCCGATGGCTTTAGATGCCCACCCTATCACGGTTTTCATTCCTTAAATCCTTAACCTGACGGCTATGGGGCACAATGCATCGTGCCCCTACGGAAAACGCTCTCCAAAACATGCGTTTAATATGGTAAATCCATTACGTTCCGCATTATCAAACGGCTTCTTAGACGAGTGTCTGCACAAGCTGTTTCAATGCGCCTGAAAGATCGGTTCGGCCATCGGCATAATTATTGCTCAGGAAGCGGCTGTGCAGCGTGGCGTCTTGAATCAGCAGCGGCAAAATCGGTTTGCGCCACTGGTCAAACGCGAACCACTCCCGATACACCTCCTTGCGATAGGGCATGGAGGCCGCTGAGAGCAGCACGACCATATGGGTGGCCTCGTTCAGCGCCTTCTCAATCGTCATATCCCAGTTGTCACCGACTTCAATAGCCTGCCTGTCGCGGAAGACCCGAAAGCCTGCCGCCAGCAAATAGGTCTCGACAGCATCTGCCACTGCACTATCAGGCCGTGCATACGAGATAAAGACATATTTGCTCTCCGCCCCGGAGAGTGGTGTTGGGGCAGGCAGCGAGACGGGCAGCGCAGCAGCCACAGGCTTCATATTGTATGTTTGCATCATCTGGCTGATGGCGTTTGCTTGGTCGCCGCCGCCCGTGTTCACCAGCAGTTGATCCAGAAACAGGCCGAGCGCTTCCTGTCCTGGTGCGACTTGCCCAAAATCAGCGAGGAATTTGACGATATGCGTGGCAAACCCCATCGCTGTGCCTTCGTATTCGATCCGATTCAGGATGGCGCGGTCATTCGGCACGCCGTTGAACACACTTTGCACGAAGCGCAGACGTTCGCGTGACAGGGCGATTTCCGGGAAGGCTTCGACAATGCGTGTCAGGCGCTGGAAATCGGCGGCGTTGAGCTTGATGGACATCATTTTCTCCTGTGCAGGATAGAGGCGGATATTACCCCGCTTATAGCACGATGATCTTGTTCAACCCTTGAGAGTTAAAGAGAAGCTCAAACGCCCATAAGCGGGTGTCTCGCACACTGTCTTATCCCAGCAGCACCTCACGGCCTTCCGCCTGGCTGCGATACACACCGTCGAGGATGCTCATCACCTGGAGCGACTGCTCCGGCAGCACGGGCGGCGGCGTCCCGTCGATGATGGCCTGGGCAAATTCGACGCATTCCTGCGCGTGCGCCTCCAGGTGATCTTTCGTCAGCTTGAGTGTGCGATTGTACTGCTGCCGAGTGGCGTTATTCGTCTGGTAGATCTCTGATTTCGGCCAGTGTGCGCCGCCCTGTGTGCCGTACAGCCACATCTGCATATCCTCCATCGGGGTGTCATGGTGCAGCATCCAGGCCACCTCCAGGATGAGCGTCGCCCCATTCTCGAAGCGCACAAATGCTGATGCAAATTCTTCGACATCCATCATGGCGGGAATGTCTCCCCAGATGCCAAATGCGCCCGGCTGATGCGCCAGCTCTGTGCGGGCCACGCCTGTCACAGAGACGGGGCGGGGATTGCCCATGAACCACAGCGTCAGATCGAGGATATGGACGCCGATATCGATGCACGCCCCGCCGCTGGCATGTTCCTTGAGGACGAAGCCGGGGCGGGTTGGCAGGGCGGCCCGTCGCAGCATCCAACTACGGGCATGATAGATATCGCCCAACGCGCCTGTGCCGATTTCGGCCTTCATCGCTTTGGCTGTGCCGCTGAAGCGAAAGTGCTGTGCTGTCATGAGCAGCTTACCGGAACGATCACGGGCGTCGATCATCTCCTGGATGGCGGCGGGAGTGGGCGCAAGCGGCTTCTCGCAGATGACGTGTTTGCCCGCATCGAGGGCGGCGATTGCCAGAGGCGCGTGATAGTTGTTCGGGGTGCAAATATCAATGATATCGATGTCTGGGTCGTTAATCAGGTCGGCGGGGGTGGTTGAGACGCGGGCGACGCCGTACTTCTGGCCCCAGGTCGCCAGCGTGTCAGCGCTAATATCGCTGCCCGCGACGACTTCGGTATGGGGCGATGCGGCCCAACCGGGCATATGGGTACTGGCGATCCCGCCGACGCCGATGATTCCAACTTTGAGTGTGCGTGTTGACATAAGAGTTCCTCTGAAGAATAGATAAATGGTTGGTACGTCAACAAAATGAGAATGACAGCAGGGCGTAGCGTGCTACGCCCTGCAATTTAAGGTGGTCGTCGTACTAGGATCGTGTCGGGGCAACCCAGGTGTGCTCGGCGGCCCCTTTATATAGGGCTTCCATCACAGCGCTGCGGGCGGCAGCCTCCTGTGCTGTGACCAGCGAGATATCTGACTTGTCAACCAGCGCATCCAGGAACAGATGGAAGGCATGGGGCCATGCGGTAGGCAAATCCGTCCATTCGCTCTTGCCATCCGCGCCCTTGACGTGCTTGCTCTGGTAGAACAGCTTGCCATCCAGGACATAGGCATGGCCCTCAGTGCCGCTGACGACTAGGCTGATGGGATTTGCGATATCGACCCAGCCCGCCGCCAACGTGCCAATGGCACCATTTTTAAACTGGAGGATGCCTTCGCCTGTCTCATCACAGTCGCCATAGCGTCCGGTGATGACACGGATATCCGCCGTCACGCGCTCAACGTCGCCCATCAGCCACATCAGGATATCCAGCGCATGTGTGCCCAGGTCGCCATAGGCCCCCACGCCCGCAATCGAGGGATCGGCCATCCAGCGCCACTCCGTATCGAACCAGCCGCCGAGAGAGCCAGAATGACAGTTACTGTGTCGGATGCGCGTCACTGTGCCGAAGTGTCCAGCGGCAATTTCATCTTTGAGGAAACGATTGATCGGGCTGCTCCGCATGAAATAGCCCGTCTGGAACAGCACATTGGCCTCATCGATCACCGCCGCCATCGCATAGGCATCGCGCCCGGCCATGCCCAGCGGCTTCTCCACAAACATATGCTTTTTGGCATGGGCGGCATCCCGCACAAGCCCTTCGTGCAAGTTGGTTTCGGAGCAGATGATCACCGCGTCAATGGTGGGGTCATTCCAGATGGCATCCGCCTCGGCGACAACTGCGGCATTGAGTTCTGCTGCACGGCGGGCCGCCCGTTCCGCATCATGATCCCAAACCGATTTCACCACCACGTCCGAGCGTTCACCCAACATGCGAATGAAGCCGGGCGTGTGAATATGGCCGACGCCGACAAAAGCGAGTTGTTTGGTCATAAAAGAGGCTCCTGAAAAATGAGTATGAATGATTTTCCCGCTGAGTGCCATCAGGCGCAAGGAGGAACAATACAATTCATAAATTCTGTGAGGAATCAAAAACCACTCGTCAAAGAGTGGTTTTTTGGGAAGCGGGTAACGGGACTCGAACCCGTGACATTTTGCTTGGGAAGCAAACGCTCTACCAACTGAGCTACACCCGCA
>DAOTUR010000103.1:0-5535 GCA_034436915.1 Anaerolineae bacterium | reverse complement strand
GGGCGCGATACATCGCGCCCTTTTTGCGTTCCTCCTACCAAACAATCATTATGCCTATGCTCAAACCACCATGAGGGCTATTGAGGATGTGTGTAGGGACATGACATGACATGTCATGTCCAGGACACGGCGTGCCGTGTCCCTACAATAGAATGATCATCATAGTGGGCACCTACGCCCACGTCACTTTTTTATACACCCGCGCCAGGGGCAGTTTGCATTCGATAGAGGCCAACACAATTTCATCCGTCAAGGCGCTGTAGTCCTGAGACACCCATTCCCCCTCGCGCCGCGTGTAGTGCGTCACAAACACGCGATCCTGCGCCACCAGCACATAATCCATGAGCGAGAGAATGCGCTGATACACCTCAAGCTTGCGCGTTTTATCGTAAGTCTGTGTCGACGCCGAAAGCACCTCGACTAACACGATGGGATTGAGCAGATTTTTGCCCTCACGATGAGGTTCATATTCGCGTTCGCCACATGTCACCACCACATCAGGATAAAAGTAGCTCTGCCCCGGCAGCGCGACGCGCATATTCTCCGTGAAGGGCTGGCAGAGCTTATCGTCTAATTGGCCTGTCAAGGAATAAGCAATGTTATTGGTGATGATCATGTGATCTTCACTTGCACCCGCCATCGCATACATCGAGCCACAGTCGTATTCATGGCGAAAATCGCTGCGTTTCTCCAGCCCAAGATACTCATCAACGCTCATGGTAGGGAAATTGCGAAGGGCACACATACACAACTCCAATCACTCTCACTTGATTATAGCCCATAGGACATACGGCTGAGGTGCAAGCCGCGCCAAAAATGCTATACTCGTGTTTATAATTTGTTTCTGTCGATATGAAAGGACTCATCCCCGATGCGACAATTGCGGTGGGCCTCTGCCAGTTTACTCCTGATCTGTCTCCTGGGCGTCTTCACCTTCGCCTGGGTGGAAAGCGTCGAGGCGCAAATCTTCGGCTCAAACTGGACAGGTTCGTACTTCAACACTGCCGATTTAAGCGGCAATCCCGTCATCACCAAGATCGATCCCCAGATCAATTTCAACTATGGGGCGGGCAGTCCTGTTGCGGGCATCATCAACAGCGACAATTTCAGCATCCGCTGGACGAGTCAGCAGCCCTTTACGGCGGGCGTCTACCGCTTCACGGCGACGGCTGAGACGGGCATCAAAGTCATCATCGATGGTGTCACCATCATCGATAAGCTGACCGGGACGGGCGGCCCGCAAACCATCACGCAGGATGTGCAGGTCGCCGATGGCACGCGCTCGATTCAGGTCGATTTTGTCGCCACGACGGGCAATGCCGCCGTGCAGTTCTTCTGGGCCGTCTCGTCGGGCACAGGGGCCGTGACAGGCACACCCGGCACGCCCACGCCCACCTTTACGCCCTCGGCCACCGGGCTGCCTGCGATTCCAGCGGGGGCGCTGCGGGCGACGGTCATCAAGGCGGGCATCCTGCTCGTGCGCGATGCGCCGTCATTGGGCGGCAACAAGGTAGGCCGCATCCTGCGCGGGCAAACCTATCAGGTCATTGGGCGCGATGCCAATGCCCGCTGGTTCCTACTGCAACTCAGCCAGCGTCAGGCGTGGGCGTATGGCTTCTATCTGTCCGTCGATGGCAATGAATTTAACGCGCCTGTCGTAAGCGCCGGGACATTCTCCGGCATCCCGCCCGGCTACTCGGATTACGGGGTACTCATCGTCACAGAAGCGGGGCTACGGCTGCGCGGCGATCCCAACACCGGTTCCCCGCAGACAGGCCGCATCCCCTGGGGATCGTATCTGCCTGTGGTCGGACGCCTGGGCGATAACTCATGGCTGCAAGTCGTCTGGAAGGGCACAGTCGGATGGGTGTATGCCCCTTATGTCGCCGTGCGCCAGGGTGATCTCAACGCCGTACCAATCCGATAATGTGATGAGGGGACGAGATATATCTTGTCCCCTCATTCGTCTGTCAGGACACCCTCATGCAGATGTATGAAATTCATCTTTATGTTCCCAAAACCCGCCGCCTGAGCGCGACCATGCTGGAATGGCTGATGGCGAATGGGCAGGACAAAACGCAGCCTGAATTCTACTGGCCCGTCAAGCGCGTCAAGCCGCGTGCGCTGGCACGGCACATGCTCAAGCTTGATCCTGAGCTACAGCCGCTGCAAGGGCCAGGGGAGGATATCGAGCTGCACTATCCCGATCCGCAGATGGGCATTGTGCTGTATGTGCATGATCGTGGCGTGATCATCTTCTTTCCCTATCTGGCGTATTCGATTTATGCGCGGGTGGTGCTGGGGATTTGCTATACCTACATCCGTTATTTGTACGATGCGGCGGGCTTCTGGAGCTACGATCCACAGCTCAATATCATCTCGTTTGCCGATGACTTCCAATCGCTGGAAGACACGGCCTATTTGATGGATCAGATGCTGCCGCGCTTATTGTCCGGTTAAAAACGCTGCCCTGGGGCGGCGATGTACTCATCTCCCACTTTAAGGACTCGTTGATGATCAAACGAATCTTGTACGCTATGCTGCTGTTTATCCCAGCCGCCATCTTTGCGAAGGTTACAGGGCAAAGCGAGACGCTGCTGTTCATCCTGTCGGCCCTCGCCATCATCCCGCTGGCCGATCTCATCGGAGAGGCGACAGAAGAACTCTCGCTGCACACCGGGCCGCGCATCGGCGGGCTGCTCAATGCCACATTGGGCAATGCCGCCGAACTCATCATCACCGTCTTCGCTATTCAGCGCGGCCTGCTCGATCTGGTCAAAGCCTCGATCACAGGCTCGATCATTGGCAATTTGCTGCTGGTTCTGGGCTTCAGCGTCTTACTGGGCGGCTTGAAAAATGGCACGCAGACGTTTGATCGCCGCCATGCCTCCAACAATGCCACGCTGCTCATCCTCGCCATGATCGCGCTGCTCATCCCCTCAATCTTTGATGCGGCGCTGCGGGCCGATGTCGTCGGTGGGGCGGGGCGTGAGCTGAATCTGAGCGAAGGCATCGCTGTTGTTATGATCATCCTGTACGGCTTGAGCGTCTATCACAGCTTTACGGGCAATAAAAGCGATGCCGCTCATGTGGCCGCTGAGGACAAAGATGGGGCGCATAAGCCCACCTGGAGCATCCAGCGCTGCCTGATCCTCCTGGCCGCCGCGACCATTGGCATCGTCGTCATGAGCGAGTTTCTGGTCAGCGCGGTGGAGTCGGTCACGCAGACGCTCGGCCTGACGGAATTTTTCATCGGCATCATCGTCATCCCGATTGTGGGCAATATCGCCGAGCATCTGGTGGCGGTGGAAGTGGCCTACAAGAACAACATGGAACTCAGCCTCGCCGTCTCGATTGGCTCCAGCTTGCAGATTGCGCTGTTCGTCGCGCCTGTGCTGGTGTTCATTGCGCTGCTGATGGGCAAGCAACTTTTGCTCGTGTTTACGCCTTATGAGCTGGTCACGCTGATGGCGGCGGGAATCATTGCGGCCTTCATCTCGCAGGATGGCGAGACGAACTGGCTGGAAGGGGCGATGCTGCTGGCGGTGTATGTCATTGTGGCGATGGCCTTTTTCTTCCTGCCGTCGGCGGCGGGGGCGGTGCATTAGGGATGCCATTTGAGATGGGATTGGCGTAGGGGCGCAGCACGCTGCGCCCCTACAAAAACACCGTGACCTGTTAAGACTCTCTGCATGACTTCAAAGGTAATCATTCACCTCTCCGTGCGACAAAGGCCCTTGTAGGGGATTTGGCTTGGGCAGGATGCATCCTGCCCCTACAAACCCACGATTCTCACGGATAGGTGAATGATTACCTTCAAAAGTAATCATTCACCTATCCATGCGACAAAGGCGGTTGTAGGGGTGCGATATATCGCGCCCTGATTGATTTATAGGGGATTTGGCTTGGGCAGGATGCATCCTGCCCCTACAAACCCACGATTCTCACGGATAGGTGAATGATTACCTTCAAAAACCCGTCACCATACCGTTTTTTGGTTCCACTCCATAGCCGATGGCTTTAGCCGTCGGCGTCAGAATATCGTTTGGGCAGTGCTGACACACAAGCCATAAGCCAACATTGTGGGGGCAAGGAAATCTTAACGCTGTCGTAAGAAACATGCACTACAATCGAGCCATCCAGTCATAGGCTGTTAAGGGTTTCACGGTGCGTAAGTTCCTGGGTCGCCACAGCGATGGCATCTTCATCCTGCTCATGGTGGGCGCGTTCACGGTCATAGGCGGTGTGCTGCTGCATCAGCGCTATCTCTCGATGCAGGGCTGGCAAACGGATTTTCAGGAGCGCAATGTCACGCTGGGAGAGCTGACGGTGTGGCAGGATCGGGACACCACGCCGCCGCTGGATGCGCCGATCTATGCCGCCATCAAATCAGTGAATTGGCTGCACGACGACGACTCGGTGATCGCCCTGGAAATGAACGGCGAATGGCGGGCGTATCCGCTGGCGATGCTCGTCAATCATCAAATTGTGAACGATATTATGCAGGGCATCCCTATCGCCGTAACCTACTGCCCGCTGTGCAACAGTGCGGTGGTCTTCAATCGGCGCGTGGGTGATCATGTCCTGCGCTTTGGCGTATCGGGAGCCACGCGCAACAACGGCTTCCTCATGTGGGACGATTACACGCAAAGCTGGTGGCAGCAGTTCACGGGCGAGGCGATTATGGGGGCGTATATGGGCACGCGGCTTGAAGTGCTGCCCTCCAAAATTGTCACCTGGAGCGCCTATACCAAATGGCACACGATGGGCCGCGTGCTCGTGGCCGATAAAAATCAGGGCCAGTTGGCGTATTCGCCGGAAAAAATCGCATGGTTCGGCAGCATTGATCCCGCACCGTATATCGATAAGCCGCTGGACAAGCGTCTGCCGCCCAAAGAGCGCGTCCTGGCGACGATCCTGGAGGGCAGCGCAGTCGCCTATCCCTTCAGCCTGCTGACCGCATCGGGCGTCATCAATGATGTGATTGGCGATCAGGCGGTGGCGGCCTTCTGGCAGTCGGCGCATCTGGAAAAAGACAATGCCATTGAGCCGAGCCAGGATACGGGCATGGCCGTCCTGTTCTATCGCGTCGTCAATGGGCAAACCCTCACCTTCGTGCAGCAGGCCGATACGATTATCGATACTGAGACGGGCAGCACCTGGACGATCTTCGGGGAGGCGGTGAAGGGGCCGCTCAAGAATACGCGCCTGGAGCAGGTCAGCGGCTCGGCCTATTACTGGTTCGCCTGGATCAACAGCTATCCTGAGACGCGGCTGTACAGCGCTCCGCAATAATTGAGAACGGGACAAGACCTCAAATGATGAGTCTTTTCATCATCAAACAGGGTGAGTCATGACTCGCCCCTACAAATGCCCTGTAGTACCTCACCATAGCGATAAACAAAGATAATTATGGCGGTGTGTAGGGACAAGGCCCGCCTTGTCCGACCTTGTGGACACGGTGTGTAGGGACAAGGCCCGCCTTGTCCGACCTTGTGGACACGGTGTGTAGGGACAAGGCCCGCCTTGTCCGAC
>DAOTUR010000102.1:0-6162 GCA_034436915.1 Anaerolineae bacterium | reverse complement strand
ATCAACTTTTGGGCATTGGCAGCGGCGATTGGGATGACAGCATCGTGGCCTCGCGCAGTTTTCGCCCCACCTTCAATCGGGAGCGGACGATGAAAGAAGGCGAGTCGATTCCCAACAGCCAGATGGCGCTGTATGTGCTGCCTCTGATGGCCTCGCTGATTGCGCCGCATGTCCCCGCGCTCGCCGCCCGCATGGATGCGCTGGCCCGCACCCTGAAAGACGCTGTGCGCGAGCAGTGGAACGCGGAGAAGAAATGGTTTTATCGCGCCTGGGTGTGGGAGCGGCTCAAGGGCAATGATATTATCGGCAACAGCACTCTCAGTTTGCAAGCGCAAATCTGGCCGCTCATCAGCGGGCTGGCGCGTGAGATGAATATCGAAGCCGACCTGATTGAGACGATCAAGCGGCAGTTGGATGATGACAGTCCCACCGGGGCCATGCTCGAACCCCAGGGCCAGGTGTGGCCTGCTGTCTCGCAGCTTCTGACGTGGGGCTATCAGCGCAGTCGCCCCGATCTGGCGTGGCGTTCGCTCAATCGGCACACCTTCGCCGTTCATGCCAATGTCTTTCCATCGATCTGGTTCAATATCTGGACGGGGCCGGATGGCACGAACAGCTTTCAAATGCCCAATCCCGGCGGCACATGGGCCAGCCCGGTCACGCCGATGACGGATCTGCCGGGCATGAATGCCAATCAGGATGCGATGGCGCTGCTCGGCCTGCTGCGCGTGTGCGGCATCGAACCCTCGCGCAAAGGCGACGGATTGGACATCACGCCGAAAGCGCCGTTGGATCGCTATGTGCTACAAACCGAACTGCTGCATCTTGATGTTGCGCCAAATCGCATTGCGGGGGAATATCATGCTGCCAACGAGGGCCGAATCACGCTGCATCTGGCGATTCCGCAGCAGGCCATCAACATCGTGGCGAAGGTGAACGAGACTGTCGTGGCGAGTCAGCCTGTTGAAGTCGGACGGATGAACTTGGCGCTGAAATTTGCGAAGGGGCAGACCATCCTGTTTGAGGTGGTATGGGGATAAGACAATTTTGCTAAAACTCAAGACACAACCTGGACGCACGCATCTCTTTGTTAGCTACAGCCGCAGTGATCGCATTGCCGTCGATAAGCTGGTGGCGGATTTGCGCCAGCGTGGATACATCCTGTGGATGGATGTAGATGATCGTGGGATTGAACCGGGCGAGGATTGGCAGCGCGAACTGGTGACGCAGATGTCGGCGGCAGAGGGCGTGCTGGCCTGTCTCTCGCCGGATTTTCTCGCCTCACCCTACTGCAAGGCCGAGATTGAGCAGGCGCTCAATGAGAGCAAGCCCGTCTATCCGACGCTGGTGCGCCGCCTGGATGCCGCACATACGCTGGCAGAGTTTAAGCTGGATCGCCTGCAATACAGCGACCTGACCGCTGATTACAGCGTTGGGCTGCGTAAGCTGCTGGTCGCGCTGCCGCGTCCACAGCAGCCGTTTCGCCGTGCGCTGCGGACGGGCGGTTGGGCTGCTGCCGCCCTTGCTGCGCTGGTGATCATCTTCCTGGGCGTCATGATCGCAGCACAGCAGGGCTTTTTGAGCATCCAACCGACGCTCACCGCTGTGCCTGCAACGGCCACCGTTGATCTGCGAACCTATGATATCGGCGTGGTCATGACGTATTTCACAGTCGATCCGTCCGACGCCATGTCACAGAGCGACGCCGATGCTGCGATTAATCGCTTTGCGCGGGCGCTCGATCTAGAGTTGACAGATCAATTGAGCAAAAGCGGCCTGACCTATAAGCTGGATGGGCCTTCCAACATCCCGCGCCTCACCAGCACCGATCCGCAGGCACGGCAGCAGGAGGTCGCGGCCCTGTTGCAGGCACGCGGGGCCAAAGTTGCCATTTATGGCCTGATTCATTTTGACGCCACACTGCGTCAGGCGCAGCTTGAACCACAGTTTTATGTCGCGGCAGATCAATATTTCAATGATGCTCAGGATATCACCGGCAGCTATGCCTTCGGCAAGAATATTCCCGCCGATTCGCTGGAAGATCGCAGCAAACTCAATGCCCGCATCACCGCCCTGTCCTATCTCATGACGGGCCTGTTTCAGCACATGACGCGCCACTATGACAGTGCGCTCACCGCTTACCAGACCGCGCTTGAGACGCCGAATTGGAGTGAGCAGGATGGCAAGGAAATTCTGTATACTCTGATTGGCAACACGCAGATGAAGCTTGCGGAGCAGGCCGCCCGCCAATGTGATCGTGCCACCGTCCTCGCTCATGCGGATGCGGCGGAGAGCGCCTACAAGAGCAGCCAGGAGATTGCCGACGCTGTGCGTCCGGATTTCCCGCGTGCGTATGCGGGCCTCGCCAACACCTACGCGGTGCGGGCGCTGTGGCTGCCCGAAGCGAACGACAAATGCGCCAGCCGCAAAATCAACCGTGAGGCACTACAGCAGGCCGCCGCCTACATTGATGAGTATCGCGCCAAACTCGATCCGCTATCGGAAGACCCCGGCGTCCAGCGCAAAATGCTGCTCACAGAGGTGCAGGTGCGCTTTTTGCTGTGGGCGGTGCAGGACAGGACAGCCCGCAGCGATCCCAACAATGCGCTGTACCAGAGCTTCGATAAGGCGGTTGAGCAGATCATCAAGGGCTATACCAATCGCAGCGACAGCACCTGGGCCTTTCCCGTGATGGAGGCGTATATCTTTCGCGGGCAGGCGCTGTATGCGCGGCAGCAGTACCGCGATGCGCTGGCGTCGTATGATCTGGCGCTAAAGGTGTTCGAGGAAGGCAATCCCGCCCTGCTCGCGCCGGAGCGCGTCATGACCGCCCACAGTTTGAAGGGCGATGCCTTTGTGCAACTGCGCGATTACACCTCGGCGGCGCAGGAGTACGGCGAGGCGCTCACACTGGCCCAGGCGCTGAATCTGCCCACGTCGATTGCTGCCTATCAAGCGCGGCAAAAACAGGCGGATGAGTGGTCACGGGCTACGCCCACCCTACCTCCGCTCCCCACCGCCACACCCGACGCGACGGAGGCAGCCACTCAAGGCGCTGGTTGATTTGATGAGCGTCAAAAGCCCCTCACCCGCGAAGTGGGAGAGGGGTTGGGGTGAGGGTGAAACGCAAAAATACACGAAAAACTATCCTCAAGGCGCTGGTTGAGGTGTTGGGAGGGGCAATCGTAATTTAAGGGGGGATGTTATTCGTAGGTGACACGGCCTGCCGTGTCCACATATTCAGACAAGGCGGGCCTTATCCCTACACAACACCCTGAATATTGCTATTTATCGTTGTGGCGAGGTATTACAGACACGGTTTAAAAATATAGATGAATTGGAGACCTTATGAGATCACGCTTACTGACATGGACAAGCACACTCTTGGCAATTGCCATGCTCGCCGCCTTTCAAACGCTGATCGCGGCGGCACAGGCCACACGCACCCCATCGCCCACACCAACGGGAACCCTGACGCTCACACCGGGACAAACACAAATCCCCACTCGTACCCCAACGCCCACAGGCCCCAATGACACGCTTGAAATTGATCTGGGCGATGATTTTTCGCCCGATCTGGTGGCGGATATAAGTATTGGCACAACGGGACAGCGGGCCTTCCTCAACTGCGGCCTCAACATCGTTGATGGCGTCGTTGATCCCAACTCATTCCCGCAGGATGTGCAGGAAATCCCTGATTTTCGCGTCATGCTGCCCTCCATCTGCTCCAACATGCCCTTCAATGAGGGCGAAGTCGAGGTGTTCAGGCCGGATAACAGCGCTGCAAAGCCCGCCTTCTTCACCTGGACAGACCCCGATACCGGAAATGTCACCTCTGTCGCGGCGCTACCATTGGGGGCGATTCTCACGCCCGGCCAGTGGCGGCTCTCGTATCTTGGACAAAGCGGCTTCTTGGCGACCATCCCGCCCATCATGCAAACGATCTTCTTTCGCGGCGCAGAGACGACGGGCATTCTGGCAGGCTTTCAGCCCAATGAGCGCGTCCGCGCCTTCGCCTACGACGAAATCAACAACGGCGAGATTAACTGGCAGTTCTCCAAAAGCTTTGAGTTCAGCGTCAATCAAGATGGCTACCGCGTGCTGCGGCTGGCAAATCTGCCAACCTCCTCGATCATTTTCATCGGGCAGGCGGGCAGCGTCTATATTTCCAACGGCGATTTTCAGGGCAACGGCCCCAATCAGGATGCCCGCCAGATTGATCCCTCCATCTTCCAATTGGTCTGGAATGCCCTGCCCGGCCTGACGCAGCCCACACCCACCGCCAATCCCAATGTGCAGGAGCGCATCGATTCGTATGGCGTAGTACAGGTGTTTGTGCCGCAGGGGTGTTTCGTCATGGGCAGCGATACCATCACCGACATCACGGATCAGATTAGAGCACAGACCGCTCGACAGGTGTGCATCACGCAGCCGTTCTGGATCGATAAATATGAGGTCAGCAATGCCCAATGGGAGCAGTTCCGCAGCGAATCAGGCTCCCTGCTGGCCGAGGCAGGCGATTTCCAGACCTCAATGCAGCCGAATACGCCGCGTGTTGGCGTTTCGCTTGAGCAGGCAGCGGCCTATGCTCAATGGCGCGGCGGACGCCTCCCCACCGAGGCCGAATGGGAGTATGCCGCACGCGGGCCAAACGATTGGCTCTACCCCTGGGGCAATACCTTCACCAATCAGGCCAATATCAACGGCTCGGCCAACGGCTCGGCCAACGGCACGCTGCCTGTGGACAGCTATCCCGGCGGGGCGAGTTGGATCGGCGCGTTCAATATGTCAGGCAATGCGGGCGAATGGGTGTCGGACTGCTACAACGCCGCTTATGACGCCCAGCAGGTGCAGAATGATCCGATGGGGCCATGCGATGGCAGCAGTGAGATGGTCAAAGGCAGTTCCTACGCCTTTGATAGTCAAGCCGCGCAGGTCGTATATCGCTTCGTCAATCCACCGCTGCAAACCTGGTTCGATGTGGGTTTGCGCGTCATCAGTCCAGCGAATTAGATGACGATTTGAGAGGTGGGAGGTGTAGGGACATGGCACGCCATGTCCGCTTTTGCCATATTGCGGGCGCGATATATCGCGCCCCTACGATTGAACGGGAGAGGTAAGGTTATGGTTCGATGGCAAAAAACCTAACCCTTGAAAGCCCTCCCTCAAATTGATTCCAACCACGCTTTGAGCATCTCAAGATTGGCTTTGACATCCTCCGTCGGGTCGGCCAGATTGGGTTCATGCTCCACGCTGATGGCCCCTGTGTAGCCAATGCGCTGGAGTACCTCGACGCAGGCGCGAATCGGCACAACGCCCTCTCCAAAGCGACATGTCTCATGCTCTCCAACCTGCAATACATCCTTCAGATGCACATGAAACAGGCGCGGGGCAAGCGCTTCGAGTGCTTGAGCGGCATCGTAGCCATGCGTACCAAACCAGCCCGTATCCACTGTGACGCCCAGCGTGTCAGCATCGCGTGTGCCGATCTTGTTGAGGAGTTCTTGCGGCGTCTTTTCATCAGGGTGATTTTCAAGGCCAAGTTGAAGGCCGTATTTTTGCAGCATCGACACCAGCAGCGGACGATCTTTGGACAGCATCGCCGTTGAGCCGCCCAGAATCGAGGTATTGAGGGCCGACGCCATCAGACAGGCCGCTTCCAACTCATCAGCATTGTTACCAAAGCTACCCGCCAGACTCATCACGGGCAGATTGTATTCGTCCAGCAGTTCCGCCGCCGTATCCAGGTGATCATCTGTCGCCCACGCGGGGTTGAGGATGGCTGTCCAGATATCGAGTGCCTCAAAACCCATGTCCTGAATATCTTTGAGATAGGCTTCAAAGCGCTCGCCGAAGGTCTTCAAGGGCTTAAAATGAGCGTTGATGGTAGCGTCGCCCTGTCCCCAGCCCTTATCCATGTGATAATTGAGTTCACGCGCCACATAATTGGCGGTCATGAAGGAAATTTGCATGTTCATGTCTCCCTTTTCAAAGACTATCGGGCGTTCTCTCGGCTGTGCCATGACGCAGTTGATTATACCCGTGTCCTGGCCTGCGATGATATTGAAACAAACACAGCCCGTCAGAGATTATTCATGGCAACCTGACGCGGGACTTCTATAATCAGCACAATGTGTGGTGAAGATAACGCGATGACATGTC
>DAOTUR010000101.1:0-2206 GCA_034436915.1 Anaerolineae bacterium | reverse complement strand
GGGGCACGATGCATCGTGCCCCTACAAAAGACCAAACAGGGCGTTACGATCAAGACGATGGTTCAAAAACAGCATGATTACTCTGTTTTGAGATTACAAATTCCATTATCAAACGGCTTCTAAGTTGGTGTATATGGGACACGGCCTGTCGTGTCCACACATGCGGACGAGGCGGGCCTCGTCCCTACAATATGAATAGCATATTTTGATGTGTTGCATCGGTTGGAAAAAAACTTGCCTTTGAAAGAGATAATAGGATGCGAGGTTTGGTCATGCGGATGTGTAGAGGCGTGACGCTACACGTCTTTTTCTTCTGGCCGAAACCCGCGTCGATACCAACCGCCAATCCGCTGCTGAAGACCCGACGGCAAGGCCGCAAGCGCCATCCGCCGCAGCACCACCAGCGGGGCGGCACGAAACGCCTGTCTCCAATATACGTCTGCTTCCGGCCAGTGATGCCGCTGTGCCAGCTCATAGAGATAGAGATAAGCCATCGCACGCGGATAAGGCCTTTGCAGCCATGTGAGGTGCTTCAAGCCGTTCGACAGCGAACGCCGCACAGCCGCATCAATCGCCTCACGCTGCGCCGCCGCCGTCAGGCCGCCCGCATGGAAACGATACAGATGCAGCACTTCATCCAAGTGATGAAAGCACACATGGTCATACGCTCGCAGGAAAAAATCATAATCCTCAGCGAGAAAAACTTCGTTGCGATAGCCGCCAATCCGCGTATGAATCTCGGCGCGATACAAAAATGAGGGCGTGATCACGTTTTTACTCGGCAGCATATCCGGCAGAGGACGCTTTTGTACCTGCGGCGGTGTGCCATCCTCATGGCTGACCAGAAAATGCGAATACACCAGCCCAATCTCAGGATGAGTCTCAAGATAGCCCGCCAGCGCTGCCAGAGACTGCGGGAAAAACTCATTGTCATCAGACAGCCATGTGTGATACTGGCCGCGTGCGCTGGCAAAGCCCGCGTTGAGCGCCCCCGGCAGACGCCCCGCCGCTTTGGGATGCTGAATCACGCGAATACGGGCATCCTGCGCGGCATAGCGGGCGGCAATCTGCGGCGTCTCATCCGTCGAGTCGCTCTCGACGATGATGAGTTCCCAATCGGGCCGCGTCTGCTTGAGCGTGCTTTCAATCGCGCCCGCCAGATATTTTGCGCCGTTGTGAGTGGGTAGGATGATGCTGATGGCGGGTTCTGTCATCGAATCAATCCTAGCGCTGCAAACGCCGCAAAAAGCGCGTCAGACCCAGGCGATTCGTCACGACCCTGGCACGCTGATTCCAGATCAGATGCTTCTGGCGGCGCTGGTGGGCTGTATGCCATGCGCCCCATGTTTTGAGCGCCTCATCCCCCCACAGCATCGCTTGAATCGCCGAGGGCAGCCCCAGACCTGATGGATTGCCCCACGTCTTCCAGGCCTCGCGCATCGAAGCAGGATCAGGCGTAGGCTGTACCTCGTCCCACTGCTGACGGCGCAAAAAGACGATATTGGTCTCGATCATTTCGCCGACGCTGCCCGTGCCGCTCAGGTTATGGCCGTGCAAATAAAATATGCCGCCCGCCTGTTGTGAGATGGCAATCTTTGCGACGGGTTGGGCGCGTCCGGCCCATTCAAGATCGCCCATAATACGGAAATGCGGATCAAACAGGCCCACATCGGTAAACAGGCGGCGATGAATGAGCACGAACGTATTCAGGCCGTGCTTGCGCGTAAATTGTGGCTCATGAATCAAGGGCACACGCAAAAAGCGTTTCTGGCGTGGAAGCAGTCCCGCCAGTGTTTGCACCACGCGCATTGGCATATCAACCAGCGTATACCCCTGCTGTATGAGGGCATGGCCTTCCACCAGCGCCGCCGCATCGCGCTCATCATCGACATTCCAGACACCAAATATATCGCTCGTCATCGCCGCGATCCCACGATTCCACGAGGCATACAGCGTTTCGCGGGCGGTCTCAATCACGCGCACAGGCAGATCGGCCAGCAGCAGCCGTTCGGCGGGGGTTGGATCATTCGCAATGACGAGAATCTCAACCTCTAGGCCCGCCTGCTGCACAGACGCCATAAAGCGCTTGACATGCTGACCATATGTGGGCAGATGGGCCTCACCGCGATAGAGAGATGTAATCAGAGAGATGTGCATTAGGGAGATTTCGTATGATTGGTCATCGGGGCATGATAGCGTATGCCCC